>CAZWLV010000170.1:0-3606 GCA_964634715.1 uncultured Lachnoclostridium sp.
TGCTTTTAATTCATCTGCTACTGCAAATCCTGTTGCATATCTGTCGCTTCCTGAAAGTCTTACTACTTCGTCTTCTTCTGGAACTACCGGAAGTTCTGTATCATCCTGATCCATTCCTTCGATGATAATTTCACTGATCACCGGTTTCACACTTCCGTCAAATGTAAATTTCACGGAAAGAATCGTATCATTCACTTCGAACATTTTCCATACGCTGTCTAATGTTCCTAAATCTACCCATGTACCATCAAGTTTTTCTACACTTACCTGTGCGTTGCATACTGCGGAAGATCCCTGATAAACACCGATGCTTGCAACATTTGTAACTGTTGTCATCGGATAGATCAGTGTATCACCTTCTAAGGCTTCGTGGATTGATGGTGCTGTTTCCAGTTTTCCATCATCCAGACAATCACTGCGGCTGATCTTTACAGTACCTTCTGTATAACGAAGCGGATTGCTGTCGATAAACTGGTTAAATTCGATTTCATATACCTGACACCAGTTAGTCGTTGAAGATGCTGCCGTAAAACGAACATATCTTGCTGTAACGCCGCCGGTTTCCAGTGTACAAAGATATCTTCCGTTAGAAACTGTATATTCAGAACTGTCAATTGCTGCACATGCTTCTGTCCATGTGGAACCGTCTGTAGATACTTCTAATTTTGTAGATGCAAATCCGTCTACTGCACCTGCTTTATTTGGATTTCCTCCAAAATAGATTTCTGCATCATAAATTGAAATTGCAGAACCTAAGTCTACCTGAACATAGTTTCCTGTTGTTGTTTCGGAGCTTGAATAGAACTGTGTATTCATATTTCCGTCAACAGCTTTGCTGATATAGTATGACTGATAAGTACCCATATCTGTAGAAGCAGTCAGGGTAGCATTTTCCATTACTTCCATTGTTTTGTTGTAAGTAATTTCATATACTGTTACAGCATTTTTGCAAGCTTCTCCTGCAACAAAACGGATATAACGAACCGGACTTCCATCACTGCTCAGTCCTGCAAAGCTCATTCCGTCTTCTTTCATGTAATCAGCCTGTGCTAAACCTTCGCCTGCATCTGTCCAATTTTTTCCATCCAGAGATACCTGAAGTTTTGTAACTGAAAATCCTTCTTCAGCTCCAAAATAAATTCCTGCATCATATAATGCAACAACAGTACCAAGATCTACCTGAACATAATCTCCTTCAGCAGCTTCTTTAGAAGACTGGAACATGGTTGTCTTATCTCCATCAACTGCTTTGCTGATGTCGCTTCCGTCTTTTGCTGCCATGCTGGTGCTTGCTGATGCAGATACGGTATCTGCTAATGGTGCTGCTGATAATTTTTCAATTACTGCATCTGTGCCATTTGCTGTGCAGAGCACTCTGACATAAGCTGCCATCTGTGTTTCATCTGATTTCAGTACGCCATCTGCTGAATCTGCTTTTAAATCACTCCATTCGATTCCGTTTAAAGAATACTGAAGTTTAAAGTTTTCTGTGTTAGAAACTACGGCATTGATCTCACCGGTATATACTACTTTTGGTAATACGATACCTACATAATCGCCTTTATTCATCGTTGCTGCAATGTTGGAAACAGAATATGCACCGTTTTTGTATGCAACACCCTGTTTTTCAAGATCAGCTACGTTTGTAACCATTCTTGGTGTTCCTTCAGAAGAATAATTTTCACTGAAGATTTCCATGATCTGCTGTTCCATATTTTCCAAGAATGGAGCAATACGGTAAGTTCCAACGCATGCCTGAGCATCACCGTCTAATGTTTTGATACGATAGCTTGTGCTTTCTTTGAGATATACTTTCATCTCTGCTGTTTTAGCGATCGTCTGCTTAATATTGCCTGCTAAAGCTGCTTCAAAACCTTCCATGGCTGCCACACCGGCGTTTCCAAGTGCTGCATAAGCTTTCAGATGTGTTTCGATTTCTTCCAGCATTGCTGCATTTTCAATGTTGTTTAATGCTTCTGCATCAGAAACCATCTGTTCAAATCTGAATTTCATGTTTGCAACTTCGGCTTCCAGACCTTCACCGGATGTCATTGCTGCTGTAAAGTTTTCCATTTCTTCTTTCATGTAAACAGATTCATCAAAGAAGAAACCGCTTCCCTGTGAAACATATCCCAGGTTGTCTGCGAAACGTTCAAAAGATTCGTTTGCATCCGGAACAAGTTCTTTGATCGCACGTTTCCAGCTTTCTTTGCTGTTAAAGTCTGCGATATTCCATGAATAATCAGCACCTGCGTAGATCGCAACTTTAGAAGCTTCTGCTTCTGACATTGGATTTAAGAAGAATGTACTGATATTGTCTACGTCATTGTCAAGGCAGTCCAGTGGAGACATGAAAAGATGTCCATAACAGTAGTCTGTTACCGGATAGTTCCACCATACACCGAAATCACGGTCGATACCTGTATTTCTCTGCGGCCATTCATAGTATTCTTTTGTAACCGCTGACATGGTGCTGTTACCTGTCCATAATACGAGTGTATCTTCATGGATCTGCTGCATGAACGGTGTAAAGTAACCTGTCATGGAAGCTCCCCAGCTGTTTGTATATCTGGTTACAACCGTAACGAATGGTTTTACATCGCCATATTTGCTTGTCATATATTCATATGCATCATTGATAACACTTGCATGTCTTGTACCATTTGCTACACCATAATCAAGGTCATCGTAAAAGATACCAAACTGACGTACACCAAGACTGTAAACCTGTTCAAATTTTGCGATCAGTGCATCAAAGTCATCTACCTGTCCGTCGCCGTTGCTGTCTTTTGTATAGTTATAGTCTGAACCCGGATGGATCGTCCAGCAGAATTCCATATTGTTTTCTGCAGCGATCGTTGCAAGTTCCTGAATATTTTTTGCTTCTTCTTCCGGATAAAGTGTTCTCCATGCACTTCTGTGATACTGGTCATCTTTTGGTGCATAGATGTAAGTCGTCATTTTATAAAGAGAAGTATCTTCAAAAAGATCTGCTCTGTCTTCAAAAGACCATGGGATTCCATAGAATCCTTCTACATAACCACGGAATAATACATCCGGATAGTCTGATACAGTTACTTCTGCAATACGGCCGTCAGAAGTTTTCTGATCAAACAGCTGAATGAGTGACATCACGCCATAATAAGCACCATCTTCATCAGCACCGATGATCGTGATCTGTCCGTTTTTGTTACTGTCATCGCTGGATTCCAGAACATATCCCTGTTCGTGTGTCAGTGCACCTTCACTGTCTTCTACAGAAGAACAAAGAGTACATGCTTCATCATCACATAATGTTCCAAGAACGATCGCAGCATTTTTTCCTGTTTTTTCTGTGATCTCATAGTCAATGCCTTCTTCATCCAGTAAGGCTTTTAATTTTGGTAAGGTTGCTTCATCCTGATCTCCATGGATCACTACATCAACCTTTCCTTTTAATTTCATTCCTTCTTCTGAATCGATCACGGCACTCTGCGGTGTCGGATAGATTGCTACAGAAGCTGCTTCCGTTGCTGTATCAGCCGTTGTTTCTGCTGCTGAAACAGGTACATTGAAGCTGCCGCATACCATGACTGCTGAAAGCATTACAGCCATCATACGTTTCAT
>CAZWLV010000171.1:0-3577 GCA_964634715.1 uncultured Lachnoclostridium sp.
CCTGAATTAGAAAGAATGATTTCTGTTAAGCTGCAGGAAGTATCTCCCACTGTAGAAATCTTCAGATCCAGAATCTGTCCGTTTACTGCAAATTCATTGATCGCCTGTGATAAAGTTCCGATCTTCACGTATTTATCAGATCCTGCTAATCTTGCACTGACTACTGCATTGGAAGTACCATTCTGGATGATCTTCACGCTGTCAGCTTCTTCTGATACATGATATACGAAATCTCCATTCCATGTATAAGAAGTAAATAAGCTTCTGTCAGTTGCATAGCAATACTGGTTTGTACCTGTTTCTCCCTGTCCTTCGATCGTCGGATCATTCACTGTTGGAATATAAGCTCCGCCGTTTAATTCGAATTCCTGGAAACGAACCCATTTATCAGCACCTGATTTTGTTCTTGTAACTTCGAATTTGATGTATCTTGTCTGTAAATCCAGATCTGTTACACTCTTTGTATTATAAGAGATTTCATGATCCGGTAATACACCTGTGATCTCATCTTCTCCGGCAGCTTCACCTTCGTTATCAGAATCCTGATTTCCGAATGTCATGATCTCTGTCCAATTTTCATTATCCGCAGATACAGAAATCTTACCATGTCTTACGTAATCCCATTCACTGTCTGTACAAACAGCTTTGAAAGAATTTAAGTTGATCTCGCTTCCAAGATCGATCACGATATATTTTCCTGCGATCTGAGAGTTTGCAAACTGGTATGAGGTTGTCCAGTCGCCATCGAATAACTGATAAAGTTCGCCGTAGAACGAAGTATAGTTTGTAGATTCGATCGCTTTTTCTTCTGCTTCTGCTGTAGAAACGACGAATTTTTCAATATCAAATGTTACTGCATTCTTTCCTGCATTGAAAAGACGGATATATCTTGCATCTGCGGAAACTGCACCTGCTTTTACGTCTGTCCATTCAACACCATTTACAGATACCTGTAATTTCAGTGCATCTGATGTTGTCACAACATCAAGATTGCTTAATTCGTGAATACGGTCTAATTTTAAACCGATATATTCATCAGCTGCTAAAACAACATATTCTGTTGCTGCAAGTTCATGTGTATCTGTTCCGATCACTGTTTCTACTTCTTTGTATTCTTCCGCATTGGTATATGCTGTAGAAACATTTTCAGAACCATCTGTCAGTTTTAATGTGAATTCACGCATAGAAGGCCATTTGCTTCCTGCTACTGTACAGATGTAACGAACAGCTGTAACATTTTCCAGTTTGATATCTTCTACTGTCAGACTTTCCTGATAATCAGTTACGGTTGCTCCGTTTGGAACATCGATCCATTCTGTTCCGTCTGTTGTATACTGTAATTTTGCACTCTGGAATGTATCCTGTCCTTTTCCGGTATTGGCACTTCCGTTTAAGATGTCCACACCGTAAACGGTTGCAGGCTGGCTTAAGTTAACCTGATAGTACTGTCCAACTGCTGCATAATCACCATACCATGCATGTGTTTTTGTATCACCATCGATGATATTGGCAACTTCACCTGAATAAAAGCTTGCAAAGCTTGAGCTTGCAGATAACTGAACCGGAAGCTCTCCGCCTAAAGCAAATGCATTGATCTCATCAGCGATTGCTTCTTCGATCGTTTCAGCAAGTGGGATCAGATGTGTAGAACCCGGTGCAACCAGATAGTTTGTATCCAGACCTACACGAACATGATTTTCACTGTTTTCCATTGCTTCTGCACCGGATACAAAGTATTCGAATGCTTTCATCTGATCATCATTTTCTAATGCGATCGCTGCGAGTGTATAATCTTTGATCGCTGTTGCAAGATCTTTTAAAGATCCTGAGAATGGAAGAATTTCATCTTTTAAGCTTTCATTTTTACTTTTTTCATGGAATGCAACACATGCATCGATGATCACTTCCATTTCTTTTACCAGTTCTGCACCTGTTTCAGCGATTGATGCACCTGATGCCAGTTTTGATTTGAATTCAGCGATCAGCGGCTGTAATTCTTCTGATTCTTCAAGAACCAGTGCATGGCTGTTTGGCTGTGGATTGGACATATGTTTTGCTAACGTATGTAATTCTTCCGCTGCATCTGCATCAATATATGGGAAGCTGTCTGCCCAGCTCTGATCTTCATCGAAATCTTTCACATTCCATGAATAGTCAGCAACTGCAAAGATCGCTACCTTAGAAGCTTCTGCTTCCTGCATCGGGTTTGTGATCACACCTGCAAGGTCATCAGGATTAATGTCTGTCTTTAACTGGGAACCTTTACCCATTAAGAGACGTTTGCCGTTGATATCATTTACAGGCCAGTTCAGCCAGAATAATGGAGAACGTCTTTCTCCGTTTGTTGCATTATATCTTCTGAAATGATCCAGTGTTTTCTGTTCTACCGGTTTACATACTGCTTCACCTGTCCAGAAGATCTTAACATCATCAGGGAATCCTGCATCCAGTGCATTTAACTCTGCATAGCTTCCCTGCCATGAATGGTTATATCCGGCAGGACAGAATACAGAATCATAAACATCACCTTTTTCATTTGCCCATTCTGAAACAGCAGTCATGATCTTGATCAGAGTGTTATAGTTAATGCTTCCTGCATCATCTGCAAGAACACCAAACTGACGAACACCTGCACTATAAAGCTGTTCGAATTTATTTAATAATGCTTCGATTTCTCCGTCTACATCATTAGAGTTAAATCCACCGAGGAACGGATGTGCTGTCCATACAAAACGGCATTTTGCATTGTTACCAACTTCTACCATTTCTTTGATCGCTTCCAGTTCTTCTTCCGGATATTCTACTCTCCATTTTTCACGGTGATATGGATCGTTCTTTGGTGCGAATACATAAGAAGTCATCTTAAAGTCGCCGCCAAATTCCATTAAAGACATACGGTCTTCATTAGACCATGGAATTCCGTAATATCCTTCGATAAATCCACGGATATTGGTGTCTGCATAATCTTTGATCGTAAAGTTACGGATCGTGGAACCTTCCATCTGATTAAAAATATGTTTTAATGATGTGATTCCATAAAAAGCTGCATCTGTATCAAGACCAAGAACGATGATCTCATTTTTGTTTGAGATCACATAATGTCCTGAATATTCTTCAAATACACTTTCATCAACAGAAGTATAATGTTCTTTCACATAAGTATCTACGTATTCACCTGAACCGTAAACACCAACAAGAATGTTTGTTACTCCTTCTTTCTTTGCAGCTGTCACATCTGCTGTGATCTCTTTGATCGCCAGTACATCGTTCATGCGGTTTTTGGTTACATCATCGATTGCTGATTCAAAAACTACATTGACTTTAGAACTGATGCTAAAGCTGCCATCCTGATAACTCACTTCATGAGGAATCGGATAAATCTGGTATTCTTCATTTGCTTCTTCCGCAGCATATACGGTTCCAACAGAGGAGAACACCGAAACAACCATTGTTAAACACAGAATGATTGCAAGGAATTTTTTCCTTAATTGTTTCATTTTTGCTTCCTTCCTTTCTTTTTTCTTCTCCGATAATTTCCGAAAATGACACAGAAATTTCATTGTCATGTTACCATAAA
>CAZWLV010000172.1:0-3489 GCA_964634715.1 uncultured Lachnoclostridium sp.
AAAAAAATCCCTCCCGGACTTTCCGAAAGGGACTGCTTTATTCCATATGTGACTGTATCTGTAACTGTATTTTTCCTATGAGCATAAATACTGCGGTAATGCAGAGGCTTGTATAAACTGCATAAGCATAATCATTTTCTCCGGCATACGATAAAACGGCAAACACAAGCAGTTCTGCGGTTGCCACGATTCTTGCTTTCCTGCCGAAGTGCTTCTGCTCCTTTTCATCCAGCCTTCGGTTCTTGCTGTGCATGGGACTAAAGATAAAAATGATAACCACTGCCAAATACAGAAAAAGTAATAAAATGCCTTTTTCTGTCTCTTCAAACAGCACCCCTGTATATACCGGTACAAACAGCACGAGATTCGAGCCGATATAACAGAACAGCCTGCTGTCTGAATGGTATCCGCCGGTATAGCTTCTAAGAATCATAAACGATACCGTAAATACTGCAACCACTGCCAGTTTTCCTGTCAGCAGTCCGATCAGGAATGCTGTCACGATATCAAGAAACAGGATCATCCCGTTGCGGATTCCAAACTCATAAATCCTCTGTTCTTCCTCCTTTATGATTCCACACTCCACCATCCTGCGGCTGAGCCACTCTGTCATTCTTAAAACTTCCTCAGCTTTTCAGAGCCTTCCGGCATCTTGTCCTGCCCGAAATACCACATACAGCTTCTGTTCGCTGCCACTACCGTTACCATCAGTGCCATTGCCGCCATCATATTCATCGTTTTTCCGCTGAGTCTGTACATCCAGTTTCGTTTCTTCATTGTGAAAACCTCCTTTGTTTTTGATGGTTTCACTTTATCAGTTTTATGTCAAAAATCAACCTATCTGTAATAAGTTGCAGGTTAGCTGTAATAAGTTGCACTTTCATGCCAGTTTTTCCACATCCATGAGCAGCAGATTTGTCTCAAATTCTTCCCCATTATCATGCAGGATGAGATTCCCTCCATACTTTTCCGCCACCCTGCGTACCGAGCGGAGTCCCCTGCCATGCTTCCATTTATTGGTTTTGGTAGTTTCCATGTCAGGATTTTCTTCCGTCTGCTTGCTGTTAACTATCTTTACCAAAAGTTTTCCTTCCTGATATTTTACCTCTGCCGTAATAAAACGCCTGTCCTGTTCCGCCTTACAGCAGGCTTCAATGGCATTATCCAGCAGATTTCCAAATAAGATCCCCATATCCCCGATTTCTATAGATATTCTCTGCGGTATCAGTGCATGAACTTCAAATCGGATTCCCTTTTCTTTTGCCTTTGCTCCCTTTACCTTCAAAATCGAATTTAACACCGGATTTGCCGAATAAATGATATCCTCTGCCAGCTGGATATCTCCCAGAATCTCCTGCAGTTTTTCCTGTAAAAGCACACTTTCTCCATGCTCTGCGGCATCCAGAAGCCCTGCAAGCCGGTTCTTCATGTCGTGCCGGATATCATGTATCTGCTCCTGATACTGTTCCATATCCCTGTAATATTCATTGCGGTATTCGAATTCCGTCTGCAGCATTTCTTCTTCATGCCGGTGTTCCTCAACTGCTGTATACTTTTCTATCATCAGAAAAATAATATAATTCATTGTAATGATCGTAAAAATAATGCACATGCACAGAATAATCATCTGACTGGAAATCAGTTCTTTTGCAACTTCTATCAGCAGAAAACAGCTGACCAGACTGGCTGACGGAATCACGGCAAGCATATACAGGACATCTTTGGGCATCACGGACGGGCGGATGCTCTTTTCAGATTTCATCCTGCAGAAAATTTCCACGATAACCGCATGGAGTACCACCATCACAAATGCAGTGAAATAATAGATTACCACTTCATCCTCTATCAATTTTGCCATAAATGTCTTACTGCACAGATACCCGGCCGGTTCTGTGACCACTATAATCCCCATATACAGCAGTACCGCAAGTATTTTTACAGACAGCACACTTTTATACTGGCATATGTAAATGCTTAAAATGGCGGCCAGTGTTAAAAAATTCAGCCAGTTTATCCCCAGCTGGTTTACCGCACTCCCTGCGGTTTCACATACCACCAGCAGAACAATGGAAATTTCCGTGGAGGTCTTTCTTGTTCCGATAAACACTTCTAAAAATCTGCGGTAAATGCAGAGGTCGAAAATATTGATCAAAAGCCGTACCCCATACAGCACCATCTCACATCCCTCCCTGCACAAATGCCATATGCTTCTCCATCAGTGTCTTTTTATATCCTCTGGTAACGGTCAGCTCTGTGCCGTCCGAAAGCACCACTTTCCCTGCGGAAAAGGTTTTCACATGCTTGAGATTTACGATAAACGAGCCATGCACCGCGGCAAACATACGCTCATCCAGTTTTTCCCAGATTTCATTTAAGTTCATGTTAGTCTGGTAATTCTGAGTCTTTGCATGAATGACTGCCTGACGGCCTTTCTTCTCCAGATAGAGAATCTCGTCAAACTTAAGACTGTACCTGCTCCTGCGGTAACGGAAAGAAAAGCTCTGATCTGTCATGTTGAGATAGGTTTCTGCCTTATCAAAGAGCATGCGGAGGCGGTCTTCCGTAACCGGCTTCGGGATAAAATCAAACGTGACCACTTCAAACACATCCGGCATATATTTGGTATAGCCTGTCAAAAACACGATCAGCGCTTTGGTGTCGTAAGTCCTGATCTTCTTTGCCGCTGCCAGTCCGTCCATGCCCGGCATCTCAATATCCAGTATGTACATATCCGGCTTTGTTTCCTGTGCGGCACATGCAGCAAACAGTTCTGCCGGACCGGTATAAAAAGCATACTCTATGGCATACTCCGTCAGCCGGAATGTATAACGTCTGATTCTTTCAATATCCTGTGGATTATCATCACACACTGCAACCCGCATAGAAAAACCTCCCTGATATATTCCCATACATCACGGAGGCTCATGTCCTTACTGGCCCGTCATCAGCTGTCTCATATATGCCAGCATGCGGTCAAGAAACGAATCCCTTTCCTCTCTGCTGCAGTTTGCCAGAAACAGTTCCACATCAAACGTGCGGTTCTTCTCCCCTGTTATCAGATAGGTCGGATCAATCTTATATGTCTCGTATAAAATCAGCATCTTCTCCGGCTGCAGGCTGTAAGCACCGCTTTCCAGCTTGCGGTAATGTTCCACCCCTACATCCAGTGTCTCTGCAAATGTTTCCTGTGTATATCCGCTGTTTTCCCTTGCCGTTTTCAGCCTCTGCCCGATCTGTATGTTTAATTCTTTTTTCTGTTTTTTATCTGTATTCATGCTGTTCACCTCGCTTCACGTTAATGATAGCAACGCAAAACGCCTGTAAACAGATTGCAACACGTCTGTTATTATGTCGCATTGCAACTTTTCCGCTAATATGAAAAGAGAGTGATAAACACACGTTCATCACTCGTCTTAACATTCTGTCATTTTTATTTTTTATTTCTTATTTCTCTTCCTGTTTCTTCTTTGCAACAAAGAATACTCCAAT
>CAZWLV010000173.1:0-3476 GCA_964634715.1 uncultured Lachnoclostridium sp.
CTATTTTTAAACGATCACGACATTTTCACATTTTGCATAATTAGCCGGTACATTTTCATCGGTAATGATTGCCGCATTTTCAAATTGACCAAATGTCACTGAACTGATCTCATCAAATTTACTTCCATCTGCCAGCACATATCTGTGATGTGTATGAGAAAATGCAGTTTCCTTTACCAGTGCCTCATTAAAATCCGGTGTTGTAAATCCTCTGTGACGGCTGATTCCGTTGGTGCCGAAAAAACCTTTGTTAAAATTCATTTTTTCCAATGTTAAAATTGCCTGATTTCCTACAACCGCTTCCGTGATCCCCTTTAATTCTCCGCCAATCTGAATAACTTTAAAGCCTGCCAGTGCCAGCCGTCTTGCATGAGTTACTGCATTGGTCACATAAGTTGCTTCTTTTTCTGTCAGAAAATCGATCAGATATTCCGTGGTCGTTCCGGCATCAATATATACAAAATCATCTGGTTTGATCAGACCTGCTGCATATTTTGCAATCTTTTGTTTTTCCGATGCATTTACACTGGATTTCTGAGTCACCGAAAGCTCCACAGTCGAAAAATCCTGATCTTTTAAAACTGCACCGCCAAATACCTTCGTAAGTTTTCCCTCTTCATCCAGCGTGTTCAGATCTCTCCGGATCGTAGATTCTGAGCTTTTCAGCAATGTTTTTAATTCATTCACCGTAATGCTTCCTCTTTCATTTAAAAGCTGTAATATGATCTCATGTCTTTGTTCTGTAAGCATAAATTCACCTGTTATCCTTATCTTTCTTTTTGGTTTCCTCCGTGTTTTTATTCCAATTTTATAATGCAGCAAATAGAACTGCCGGAGACAACACACCGAAACTATCTTTTCCTTCTTTTTATGTTATAGTGTAACAAATGCCCAAACTCTGCACAAGGGGGAACGCAAAGTTGGGCATTTGATTTATGATTGATGAATCGTTTCCTTCCATCAATCTTCTATTTTCTAATGTTCGCAGTGAAGGAGAAAAGACACTGCTTCGTAAATTATCTGATTTTATTTATTTTTCTTTAAAACTCCAAGCAGTACGGCTGCGATCAACGTTCCGCCTACGAGAGCCAGCACATAATATGGTGCATTTCCAACCACAGGGAATACAAAGATCCCACCATGAGGAGCCATTAAGGTACATCCAAAGAACATGCTGATGGCACCTGCAAGTCCTGATCCGATCACACATGCCGGAATCACATGTAACGGATCTGATGCAGCAAATGGAATGGCACCTTCCGTAATAAACGCCAGACCCATGATAAAGTTGGTCGGTCCTGCCTGACGTTCTTCTTTTGTATATTTTTTCTTAAATAATAAGGTTGATAATGCGATAGCACACGGAGGAACCATACCGCCGATCATGACCGCTGCCATGATGTCATAATTTCCTGCTGCGATTGCTGCAGAACCAAATACATAAGCTGCTTTATTAAATGGACCACCCATATCTACAGCCATCATTGCCGCAAGGATAAATCCTAACAGTACTTTACTGGAACTTCCCATTCCGCCAAGGAAATTGTTGAGCCCTGTATTGATTCCGCCCATGACCGGTTCAATAGCAAAATTCATGCACAGACCGATCACAAGGATTCCTGCTACCGGATAGATCAGCACCGGTGCGATCTTTTCCAACGCTTCCGGAAGTTTTTCACATGCTTTTCTTAACCCAAGGATCACATATCCTGCAAGAAAACCTGCCACTAAAGCTCCTAAAAAACCGGATTTTCCATTAGAAGCCAGATAACCGCCTACAAATCCAAGGGCAAGTGCCGGTCTGTCACCGATCGCCATGGCAATATATCCTGCCAGAACCGGAAGCATGAAACCAAATGCTGCATTACCGATGTTTTTAAACAATGCTGCAGTCGGTGTGATCGTACCAAAATTCGCTCTCTCTGCCGCAGATAATGCTGTCATATCCACGCACAGACCATCGATCAAAAATGCAAGTGCGATCAGGATCCCACCGCCAACGACAAATGGAAGCATGTGAGATACGCCATTCATCAGCTGGGTATAGATCTGATGTCCGAGCCCGCCGCTCTTTTTCTCAGAAACAGTTTCTCCGGATCCTGCATTTTCTGCCCGGTAAACCGGTGCATCACCTTTTAATGCTCTTTCGATCAGTTCTTCTGCTTTATTGATTCCATCAGAAACCTGACATTCTATTACTTTTTTTCCATCAAAACGTTCCATCGGAACTTTTGCATCTGCTGCTACGATAATGCATTTCGCTTCTGCGATCTCTTCCGCTTTTAATACATTTTTTGCCCCTGCAGAACCTCTCGTTTCGATCTTGATCCCACAGCCAGCTTTCGTTGCAGCCTTTTCCAGACCTTCTGCTGCCATATAAGTATGTGCGATCCCAGTCGGACAGGAAGTAACTGCCAAAAGACTGATCTGTGCGGATTTTCCTGTATCTTCCAGCCGTTCATCAATACTTTTTTCTTCCCTGTCTGCCTGATCCACGATCCTTAAAAATTCATCCACACTCTTTGCCGACTTTAAATCTTCCACAAATTTTTCATCCATCAAAAGAACGGACAATTTGCTCAAAACATCCAGATGAACATTGTCTTTCGTATTTGGTGCCGCAATCAAAAACAATAAATGAACAGGTTCTCCATCCATGGAATCAAAATCCACACCGTCCTTGATGACCATTGCAGCAAGCCCCGGTGCAGTCACTGCATCACATTTACCATGAGGAATGGCAATCCCTTCTCCCACTCCCGTCGTACCTTCTTCTTCTCTTTCATAAACCTGTTTTCGGTAAGCTTCCTGATCCTTGATCTTTCCGCTCTTCACCATTAATGCCACTGCCTGATCCAATGCATCATTTTTGTTTTGCGGTACTGCATTCAGATCGATACTTCTTTTATCCAATAAATCTGTAATTCTCATAGAACCCCTCCTATTAAATCATCATATGAAAGCCTTCATGATTCCTTCTTAAATTTCCTAAAACCGTTCAGTTAAAGAACCTATTCACAGTAACTGTTAAACACTTTATATTTGATGAATCACAACTTTTTCTGCGATCTCATTAATTTCTCTTTCCGTTGCCAGATAATCCGAAAATGCACTGGCACTTCCGGCTCCTACCCCATAACGAAATGCTTCTTTATAATCATATGTTTTCAGCCAGCCTGTCAAAAATCCGGCCACCATAGAATCTCCGGCTCCCACAGAATTTTTCAAAATTCCTTCCGGTGCATCTGCTTCATAGATTTTTCCATCACCGGCCACCAGCACTGCTCCCATGCCTCCCATAGAGATCAGCACATTGACAGCTCCAGCCTCCTGTAATCTTTTTGCATACGGAATCACATCTTTTTTCTCGGTCAGTACCACATCAAAGATCTCACCCAGTTCATGATGATTCGGTTTGATCAAAAATGGATGATATTCCAAAACATTCATCAAAAGCCTGCTTGTAGCATCCACAA
>CAZWLV010000174.1:0-3470 GCA_964634715.1 uncultured Lachnoclostridium sp.
TCTAACTTTATCGATGTACTTGAAAAAGTTATGTTAGAAAACCCTGGAAACTGGCAGAAACATTATCATGGAGATGAAAAACAGCTTCACCTTGCAAGAAAATACAGTTTCTCTGACCGTGCACGTTACTACATCGGACAGCCGGAAGTTGTTGCAGCTATGAACAAACTGTTTGATAACTTAAACGCACACAAGATTCCTTTAAATATGCTTCATCAGTATATGCCATTAACTTACCTGAAAGTCCGTGACGGCGTACTTCCATTAGAAGCAAAAGAACTGGCTATGGACGGCATTACAAACTTCATGCTCGACTATGAATATGCCGTAACACTGTAAGGATCTGCTGATGATGTTAAATGGATTGATTATCATAGGGATCCTGGTCGTTCTTTTCTGTATAGTGCTGCTGATCGCCAGCTTAAAAGCACGAAAGATCAATCAGATGTATCCTGATACAAAAGAAACCGTTTCCATATCAAAAGATGATACGTTTGAAACGATTTTGAAAAAATTTGACGTTCCGGAAGATTACCATAAGATCGTAATCTCCCAGTCCAGAAATTATTCTGTCGTAAACTGTCCTGCCGTCCTGTGGATTTCGGAAGATAAAGTCAAAGTGCTTGTCTTAAAGTCCCAGCCATTTGTGGCAGAAGAAGAGATTGAAGATTTTGCTTATATCGCATCTTCTCCATTTGTCAACTTCAGACAATTCGACGGTACAGAATTCCCAGACTGGGCAGGTCAGACCGATGAGATCAAGGAATTATTCCTTCCATACGTGGAAATGACCAATGCTCCGGGCGGCATCGACCGTACCCGACAGCAGTACTGGGCAGGAACGATCTGTGTATATGCACCATCTATGGCAGAAATTTTCCGTATGTTCGGCAAACCTCTTTCCGAATATCAGCTGACCATCGAAAATCCGAAGCGTATGAGAGAAGACGGTGCAATTCCGGCTGATCTTTTAGATCAGTACCATGAAGAAAAGAAGGCTGCTGCCCAAAAAGCTGCCGCTTCTGCTGACAATCCGGAAATGGAAGCTGTCTGGGAAGCGATCAAACGTCTGGAAAATCAAAAGAAAGACGAGATCAGCACAGAAGATCTCAACAGACTGAATGCTTATCTGATCGCAGAAAAACGTTTCGATGATCTGGAACGCAGCACGACAGATAAAGAATTCCAGAAAAAACTTTTAGAAGAATTAAATGCAAAATAATGATTTGCTTTCAATTTTGAGGTTTTAAACAGAAAAAAGCCGTTGTCTCCACGAACTCAATCGTGAACAACGGCTTTTTATTAATTATCAAAAACTACACAAAGGGTTACCTATCTGTCACACCAGACACTTTAACTTCACTTGATCTTTTCAAATACCATCAGGATCATCACTTCAAATGTTCCATTTTCCTGTTTCCATTGCATTTTTCCATTATATTTTTTCACAATCTCTTCTACACTCCGCATTCCCCAGCCATGAAGATTTTTATTTTTCTTCGTAGTTTCCGGAAAATATGAAAAAGCTGTATCCTGATCAGTACAACGATTCTCCACTTTAATCAGCAGCAGTTGATTTACCACCCGCATCGTAAATGATATCATTTCCGGATTTTCCAGCCTTCGGATCGCTTCTATGGAATTATCAAGCAAATTTGCCAGAATCGTACACATATCATTCGGTAAAAGATTGGTCTTTTGCGGAAATTCAACATTAATATCTGCTTTGATCCCGTATCTATTCATCTTATCCAATTCACTGTTGATGATAATGTCAATGATATCAACACCTGTCCAGATTTTTTCAGAAAGCTGTTTCATCGGTTCACTGATCTTTTCTATATAGTTCTTAGCACTTTCTGTTTTTCCACTCTCTAATAATTGATAAAGAACATTCAAATGCTTATTCAGATCATGATATAACTTCGCATTCTTAGAATAAATATCACTGACCAAACTATATTTTTCTTCTAAAAGTTCATTGCTTAACTCCGAAATATTTAATTTCATTCTTTCCTTTTCGATCTCACCAGACAGCATCAGCATAAAAATAAACAAGCTGAAAATGAGCATAAAAATAAACCATGTATGAGAAATCTTATTTTCAAATGCTCGAAATGTTCCATCCACAAGATAAACAAAACTTACGTATCCTGCGATCGTAATCCCCAGCAGTTTTCGAAAAACATTTTTTTCGCTAAAAATCCATGCCTGCTTTTTCCGAAGGATCCGGTATGCAAAAATCCATAAACTTTTGATCAGTATGATCACACCTGTACGCATCAGACTCTGCTGTGTCACAAGTTCTATAAATGTGCCATATCCATTCAAAAGACGAGAAATCAACGTAAAAATAAGAAAATCAAAACAACTAAGACATAAAATATAAAAACTGGCAACTGAAAAGCATAATAAAAAATTGGTCCGATATAACCCATATGCCGTACAGCTCGTATAAAAAACAAGCAGCAAGATCGTAAAATACGAAAAAGCTGCAACATGATTACACACTTTGACCAGCAGCACTCCTAAAATGGAAAAAAGCAGTAATTTCCTGCCCTGATCTTTGACATTCACTGCTGCAAATAAATCTGCATAGATTTTATAAAGTATGTATAATTCGATAAAACTGGCAAGCAGATCAATACAGTTGTAAATCACGGTCATATCTTTTCTCCCCAAAAAGTACAGAGCTTTTCTTTGATCTCTTCTATTTTCGTGTCACTGGCAGACAAGCAAAAACCACTCTTTAATTCCAACACTTTACCTTTCATACTGACAATATATGCAAGATTGACAATCGTTCCACGATCAACATATACAAAATCTTTCGATTGAAATTCGATATATAACTGCGACAGGCTTTTTCGCACCTTTCTGACCGTACCATCCAACAATACCATGGTCGAATTTTTTCCTTCTTTATATACATACACTATCTGCTTATATGGAATTTTTTCAAGCCTGTTTGACAGAGTGATCGTATAATGCTGTTCCGACTGCATATGGATCATCGAAACAGCATCTTTCATAGCATGAGGAAGCCGTTCTTCCAATAAATTTTTAGGCAGATATCTAAAGATTGAAAGTTCATAAGCATCTACCGCATATTTTATATGAGATGTAATAAAGATGATCAATGCTTCTGGTAAATATTCACGAATGCCTGCCGCCAGATTCATACCATCGATCTCAGGCATTTCAATATCCGTTAAGATCAGATCAAAATGTTTCTTTTCCTGAATATCATATAACAGCATTCTGCTTTGATCATATTCTGTAATTTCCGCAAATTCTTCATTTTGCTTTAAGTATTCTCTAACACTTTTACTTAAGTTCTTTAACGTATCCCTTTCATCATCGCATATCGCAATATATAACATCCTGCTTCTTCACTCCGTATCACGCTCAAATTCATCTTCCCGATTTTTCTCATTATATCAAACTTATTGCGATGCTAAAAGTGGAAA
>CAZWLV010000175.1:0-3470 GCA_964634715.1 uncultured Lachnoclostridium sp.
TATGATAGCCATGAGATCTGTTTAAATAAAATAGATTTCATGGCTATCATTTTTCCGAACGTTCGGAAAGAAAGGAAGCTAAAATTCAAAAAAGTGGAAAACTTGCGAAGAACTTGACCATAGAGATTTTGTAGAGAAACACGGGGAAAAAGACGTACAGACATGACCACATACCAATCTATTCGAAAAACGTGAATTTGTGGAATAGATTGGTGTATATCACTAACACCGATTTTCAACTAAGAAAAGCTGATTTTCGGTGTTAAAATGATTCGATTTTAATTTTTTTACAACACTGCTATTTTACAATCATGCATTAAATATCTTGGTTTCATCATCAATGATTACTTTTTCGATATTTTGTCTGTAGCAGCCATTTTTGATCGATGACTTTTAATTCGCCTTTAAAGCGTATGTAAAGTCTGACCGATCCGGATAATTGACGGATCTCTTCGATGATTCCTTCACCAAATTTGGGATGAATCACGGTTTCTCCTGTTTGATACTGGATTGTCTGATTTTTGGCTGCCTGATAAGCCTGTTCCCGTCGATAAGTATCTTTCATAGGAATTGTTTTATCATGAATCGGATTTGTTAATTTTTTGTCATAATTATGCTTTAGCAATGCTTCCCCGGCTTTATAATAAGGTGTCGGTGCAGCTCCGATCAAAGAACAACAATATTTCCATGCACTTCCATGGGTTCCCGATTGCCAAAGATATTGCTTTGGAATTGTTATCTGATGCTGCATATAATGAGCATACTCATGTTTGTAAAGATCTATACGATCTTCTTTGCTTAAAGGATTTTTTACGGAATATCCGACAAAGAGCAAGGAGAAATGAAAATGCTCCTTCTCTCCTCTCCCATTTCGTGTATAAGATCCCAGTAAATCCTGATCATATCCAAAAGTAATCGGAATCTTTGCTCCTGAAAGATGAAATCTTTGATCTAATTCCGTGTATAATGAACGGATTTGTGCGGTAATAATCGGTATTTCTTTTTGTAATGTTTGTAATAAAACCGTATTTTGTGATTGTGACATCATCTGTATTTTACGAATTCCTTTCTATTTTGATGAAATCTTTGTAATATATCGTGATTGCATCACTCACTAATTTCGCCGTTCGCTAAGAGTGAGTAAACTCCCTCTAGCTTTTTTGCACTCATTATATCATGAATTATCGTTGTTTCCCACTGTTTGATATAGCGTATTTGTGCAGTTTGTTCAGCTTTTATGTCTTGCTGTATTCGCCTAAAACTTTCTCATTTAGTAACAAATTAGTAACACTTCGCACAACAGTTTATTTGTATGTTTTGATATTTCCATAATTTGCCGAAAATGTCAGCCAATATATATCTTGACTGTGCTGAAGCCTGAATATGGGCATTTAATGCCACCATCTTCCGTCAGCTCGAAGGTATATTTGTTTCCAGTCGCAAGATAGCCAGAATTTTTCACATTACTGACAGTCAATGGAATTTTTGTGATAATACCCGCACTTAATGCTAAAGATTACTTACAAAAAGCACTATTGCGGATGCTCTGCATTGTCACACTAACCCAGTGGCCGGGAGATAATAAAAGACCACCATACCATTTCTATTAAATTTTAGTCTTCATTACCGTTTGCCCCTTTCTAACCTCATATATAGGTTAAATTTGACAGTGCTTTTTTCATGCCCTTAATTAATTTTGATTGTATATTTCATCATAAACTTTTTGAAGTTTGATACCTTCTTTATCGGGTTCATCATCATTACCAAGAATATTGTCAACTATTACATCATCAATAGCATCTAAGACTTCCTGAACTGAACCATTCTGAACAAGTTCATCAATATTTTCAATATAAGGTTTCAAAATTTCAATCTGTTCATCCTTGATAATCATGTTTTCACCTTCTTTCTATCGTGTGTTGGATTTACCTGAATAACATTTCCAGTGTCAGGGTTAACACTAACCCAAAATTTCAATATTTCCGGAAAACTATACTAAAGGAAGCCTTCTTCCGGCTTTAGTGACATTCATCTGCCCATCTGTGACAGTTAAAGTTTTAATCAGTGTTTTCATTTTTAACTACCCCATTCTCATCAGTTCGTACAACTTTTCCATCAATGATATGTTCATCTGCTTCCAATACACCAGAGGAACGCATCAATCTTTCCAATCTTTTATCATATTCTTTTTTTTGTTCTTTGGTAGTTTTTACTTTTCCAACTACAATTGGGGTAAGACTGTCATTCCAACGCTTTGATGAATATGGTTTTTTCTCTTCCATTTAGTTTTCCTCCAACAGAATCCAGTATTGTCCATTTTTCAAAACAATATTTGACGGTGCTTTCATATCACATTGTATTGAATCTTTTTATATTTTTATCCCCACCAAATTCACACATCAAAATTTCATTGTGCTTTTCGGATGCCAATTTTGAAAAATGTTCCTTATCTTCTGTTGTTGTGGCTTCTCTTGTTTTCTTCAACAATTCTTTATATTCAAGTATCAATTTTTCTCTTTCACTTTGATTATACATATCACATTCCATTTCAATGACAACTTTTCATCTTCTAAATCTTCCGGGAAATACAAGTATTCCCTATGGTCTGATAGATAGTCATATTTGCTTTGTGTTACCACTTCAACAACTTCATATTTTGCACAATTTAATACTTCTGATTCTACACTTCCAAATGAGGATAAATGCTGCACACCGACTGCGGTTTTATTATCCACACATTCAAGTATAATTGAACTTTTTTCATAGTCACTTATACCACTAAATGCAATAGCAGTACCTTTTTCACTACTCCAACTTTCAATTATTCCCTTTTGTGGAAGTTCATCACCCATCTGCAAATCAGTAAATGCTCTCACATCAGCATTGTCAAATATCACACCTTTGCTGATACTACCGTCATATACTGGCATACGTTCAATACCACTTCTAATGATTTTTGCGGTCTGTGTTTCACCTGACAATATTGTTGCATAATCACCACCAAAATATTCCTGTAATGCCTTTTGAAACTCTGTGGCTTCATTTCTGATTCATTCATCAACATATCTCGGTTAAAGATAATATCTATATTTTTTTCTTCGCCTTCAAAGTCACCTAACCCCATATTTGCCAAATGAGCATTATAAACTAAAGAATATCATCCATCGTAGCCAGTGCTTCTGATTCTGTATCGTTGGCATCTGTATCAATATCAGAATACATGGATTGAATATTCATCTGATTTAGATTTCTGGAAAGCCTGTCATCCTTAACATTATACCCCATTGCATTCTCTATTAAGGTCTTTTTGAAAATTTCGATGATGATCTTATAATTTTCAGTATTTACCTCATCATGATTCGTACTTTGTGCTTGACGATTTCTTCAAAATCTATCGTGATCACCATTCGTCAAGAGTGAGCAAGTAATCTCCTGTTGCTGCGTTTGTGTTAGCATGGTTGCAGTTTAAG
>CAZWLV010000176.1:0-3443 GCA_964634715.1 uncultured Lachnoclostridium sp.
TATAAAATATTTTCCCGGATACTTCCTGAGAAAAGATAAACATCCTGCTGTACGACTCCGATATGACTTCGAAGGCTCTTTAATGTATATTTTCTGATATCTTCCCCATCAACGCAGATTTTTCCTTCTGTGACATCATAAAAACGAGGGATCAGATTACAAAGCGTCGTTTTACCGCCGCCGGAAGGCCCTACCAGTGCTAATTTTTCTCCTGCTTTCACTTTCAGGGAAATATTGCGAAGCACCTCATTATGATCGTCTGAATATTCAAAACTCACATTGTCAAATACGATCTCTCCCTTTGGTTCCGGCATTTCTTCTGCATCCGGTTCATCAAAGATCTCAATTTCAGCATCCATAATTTCCAGAAAACGTTCCACCCCTGTGATACCACGCTGGAACTGCTCTGCAAACTCGATGATTCTTCGGATCGTCGTGATCAGTGTGCTGACATAAAGCGTATAAGCAACCAGATCGCCCGCAGTGATCAGCCCCTTCGTCAGGAAAAGACCTCCGCCTACGATCACACACAGATACATCAGCCCGTCAAACAAACGGTTCGTGGTACTAAACACTGCCATGACATGATAACTGTGTTTTTTGATCGCAAGGAATTTCTGATTATCTTCTTCGAATTTTTCCTTTTCTTTTTCTTCATTGGCAAATGCCTTTACTACGCTCTGTCCTAAAAGACTGTCCTCAATACGGGCATTTAACTCTCCGATCTGCTGACGCTGTGCCCGAAAGACTGCTTTTTGTTTTCTGCTGATCTTCATACATACGACCAGCATGACCGGAAGACAGATAAAGATCAGCAATGTCAGCAATGGACTGACACCCATTAAGATCACAAACGAAATGACTGCTTTTAATCCTGCGATAAAAAATTCTTCCGGACAATGATGTGCAAATTCTGTTACATCAAACAGGTCGTTGGTGATCCTTCCCATGATCTGTCCGACCTTGGTATTGTTATAATAACTGTTAGAGAGTTTCTGTAAATGACTGTACGCATCTCTTCGCATATCCGTTTCCATATAAGTTCCCATGATATGCCCCATGCCTGCCATATAAAAATTCGCCGCACCGTCAAGAATGCGAAGCCCTAAATATAACGCTCCTAATTTCAATACGTATCCTGCCGTTAATGCAGCCAGATCTGTTGTTGCCAGATTGGTCAGATTTCTCATGATCATCGGCAGTACCAGCTCACAGATCGATGTAAGCCCCGCACAGATCAGGTCTAATACTAAGATATGCTTATACTTCCCATAATATGGCAAAAATCTTTGCATCAATTCTTTCATCGAATATTCTTTCTTTTCCATTCTCCTACTCCTTTTTTGCTTTTGTACTCATGAACAGGGATTCTTTGTAAAAACATAAAATTCTCCAAAAACACCCTATTTACATTCAAGAGCATATAGAAACAGCGGAGGCACGCTCCGCTGTGATACATTTTTGTAAATTTTACTTAGTTATTGTCTTCGTCATTCTGTGCAACGAATACCGTTCTCTTTCTTGCCATTTCATCGCTTTCCAGATATTCATCATAAGTAGTGATCTTATCGATCATACCGCCGTTTGGAAGGATTTCGATGATACGGTTTGCTGTTGTCTGTACGATCTGATGGTCACGGGAAGAGAATAATAACACGCCCGGGAATTTGATCATACCGTTGTTCAGTGCTGTGATGGATTCCATGTCTAAGTGGTCTGTCGGTTCATCTAAGATCAGGATATTTGCACCGGAGATCATCAGCTTACTTAACATACAGCGTACTTTTTCACCACCGGAAAGAACTTTTACTTTTTTCACACCGTCTTCACCGGCAAAAAGCATTCTTCCAAGGAAACCACGTACATAAGTTACATCTTTGACTTCTGAATACTGTGTCAGCCAGTCTACGATGGTATAGTCATTATCAAATTCTTTTGTATTATCCTTCGGGAAATAGGACTGGCTTGTGGTAACACCCCATTTGAAGCTTCCTTCATCAGCTTCCATTTCTCCTGCAAGGATCTTAAACAATGTTGTCTTTGCAAGTTCGTTACTTCCTACAAATGCAACCTTATCATCATGATTTAAGATAAAAGAAATATTATCCAGTACTTTTACGCCGTCGATGGTTTTGGAGATTCCTTCGACTGTAAGTACTTCATTACCGATATCACGGTTCGGTCTGAAATCAATGTATGGATATTTACGGCTGGAAGGTCTGATCTCATCAAGTTCGATCTTTTCCAGTGCTTTCTTACGTGAAGTTGCCTGTTTTGATTTGGAAGCATTGGCACTGAATCGGGAAATAAAGTCCTGTAATTCCTTGATCTTTTCTTCCTTTTTCTTATTTGCTTCTTTCATCTGGCGGATCATTAACTGGCTGGATTCATACCAGAAATCATAGTTTCCGGCATACAGCTGGATCTTGCCATAATCAATATCTGCTGTATGAGTACATACTTTATTTAAGAAATAACGGTCATGAGATACAACGATGACTGTATTTTCGAAGTTGATCAGGAATTCTTCCAGCCATGCAATGGCATCCAGATCCAAGTGGTTCGTCGGTTCGTCTAAAAGCAGGATGTCCGGATTTCCAAAAAGAGCCTGTGCTAAAAGTACTTTGACTTTGATCGCACCCGGAAGATCTCCCATCATTGCATAATGGTACTCTGTATCAACCCCAAGACCATTTAAAAGAGATGCTGCATTGGACTCTGCTTCCCAACCGTCCATATCTGCAAATTCGCCTTCCAGTTCAGAAGCACGGATACCGTCTTCTTCCGTAAAATCTTCTTTTGCATAGATCGCATCTTTTTCTTTCATAATATCAAACAGTCTCTGGTTACCCATGATCACCGTATCCATAACGTTGAAGCCGTCATACTGGAAGTGATCCTGTTTTAAGAAAGAAAGTCTCTGTCCCGGAGTGATCACGATCTCACCGTTGGTAGAATCCAGTTCTCCTGATAAGATCTTCAGGAATGTAGATTTTCCGGCACCGTTGGCACCGATCAGACCATAGCAGTTACCTTCTGTAAATTTGATATTTACATCTTCAAATAATGCTTTCTTACCCAAACGTAATGTTACATTGTTTGCACTAATCATTCTATTATCTAACCTTTCTTTATGTTGTGAGTCCGAACGACTCCTAAGTTTATCATCATACCTGCTCTATTTTACCGTAAAATAAATAATTTGCAAGGATTTTTTACGGTTCTTTGCACGTATACAAAAAAACAGACAAATATCTCATTACTGTTCACTTGTATCTTGTAAACAATAACAACTAATTTTTATTATCTATCTGAAAATAATACATTTTCCGCAATTTCCGCTGCATCCATAATACAGCCGTCACAACTTCTTCTCGGTTTTCCCGTTTCAGGATCTTTCTCTTTTAATTCACAGCAGACGATCGTTCCATTTTTCTGATGGA
>CAZWLV010000177.1:0-3442 GCA_964634715.1 uncultured Lachnoclostridium sp.
TTTACAGCATATGTTCTCTTAAATATTCCGGTTCATAAGGACTTAACTGTGCCGGTGCGATATCCAGCACGGTCTTACAGCCGCTGACTCCTTCTTTTGCCATTCGGTACGCTGCTCTTGCATACGACACAATGACACTGGATGTAAATGCCGGATTGGAATCCAGCTTCAGGCTGTATTCGATCACATTCTGATATTCTCCGTTCCAGCCGGTCTGACCGCTTCTGATCACAAAACCTCCATGCGGAATCCCACTGTGATCTCTCTTCATTTCTTCCATAGAAATAAAATGTACCGTTGTATCATAATCTGCAAAATAGTTCGGCATTGTAACGATCTCTTTTTCAATACGGGCAAGATCTGCCCCTTCCTCGGCCACTACAAAACATTCTCTGGTATGTTTCTGTCTGGTAGTCAGTTCCGGATTGGAACCGCTTCTGACTTCTTCCAATGCTGCTTCTACCGGGATCGTATACTGTCTTGCATCAACAACACCTTCAATACGGCGGACCGCATCTGAATGTCCCTGACTGACTCCTTTTCCCCAGAATGTATAATCATTTCCTTCCGGAAGGACTGCACTGGCGTAAACTCTGTTTAAGGAGAACATTCCCGGATCCCATCCGCAGGAAATGATTCCGACTTTACCACTTGCCTTTGCCGCAGCATCTACATTCGCAAAATGTTCCGGAATCCTTGCATGTGTATCAAAACTGTCAATGACATTAAAGTATTTTACCATCTCAGGTGTCTGTTCCGGAAGATCTGTGGCACTTCCGCCGCAAAGGATCAGCACATCCACTTCATCTGCATGGGCTGCTGCATCTTTTGCTGAATATACCGGCACACCTTCTGTTAAGATTTTCAGGCTTTCCGGTGCACGTCTTGTAAAAACTGCTGCAAGCTTCATATCATCATTCTGCTTTACGGCACATTCTACACCTTTTCCAAGATTTCCGTATCCTAAGATTCCGATTCTGATCTGTTCTTTCATTGATCTGATTCTCCCCTTCACATAATTTTACCTGTCAGCAGGTATCTTCCTATTTTATACGCCATCCTGATGTTTACTGATCACTTCATTCCGATCCGTCAAAACCCATTTACGAGACGATCATGATAAACATTTACATTTTTTCTACAGACTCTGCATAAAATATATGAGAAAGTATAGCTTAATTTTTTCAAATATCCAATACCTAATTTGAACTTCTTTTGCTGTCAGGCAAACAAAAAATTAATACAAGCCTTTGGTTTCATAAGCAGTCATTTTAAATCATAAAATTTCTGTCTTAAGATTTTCCAAAACCCAATTTTTCACTTTCAAAAACAACCGATAAGGCCATTGCAGTACCAACAGCTGTAACGAATTTACAGATCGATAACAATGCATTTTCAAAAAAGAAACCATCTTATATGCAGAAGATCTGACTGCACTAAAGTAAGACTTAAACTTTTCTTAAAAATATATAAAGTAGATTGACTTGTGAATTTCTGGTGGTAGAATAACCTAAGACTAAATTGGGACGGTGAATTATGAGAATCAAAGAAATCTGGAAACGTCTGCGCGGAATCATTATTTTTGGCATTTTTTATCTGACTGCTTTCTTTTTTATAGAAGCAAGAGAGGTTCCTGTTCATATCATTCACACGAAATTTGATGACAGGATCCCGTTTTGTAAATATTTTATCATTCCCTATGTGCTTTGGTACTTCTATGTATGCGGTACCATTTTATACCTTGGGCTGCATGATGAAAAGCGAAATGAATATAATCGTTTTTCCCTCAGCATGATTCTCGGCATGGTCGTTTTTATCATTACCTCCCTGATCTATCCGAATGGACAAGATCTTCGTCCGGTACTTTCCGGAAACGGCTTTTTTGAATGGGCAGTCAAACTTTTATACACGATCGATACACCGACCAACATTCTTCCAAGCCTTCATGTATTTGCATCACTGGCATGTGATATCGCACTGAACAGAGATCCATGGTTTAAGGATCACCCTTTCGCAAAATGGTGCTCCCATGGTCTGGCACTTTTGATCTGCCTGTCCACCATGTTTTTAAAACAGCACAGTATCGTTGATGTTTCTGCGGCTTTTCTGTGCAATGCTCTTTTTTATTCGCTGATCTATCATCTGGAACCGGTACGCTTTCGTGCTTTTTCTAAAAGAAAAGCGTTAGAACGACCGGAATCCTAAACAGTGCAGTGATACGGAACAAATAAAACTTCTATTTTAAAAAAACACCAAAGGGGAAACGGATCATCTTGACCTGTTTCCCCTTTGATCATTTTTATGTTTGCTTTTTCGAAATTATTCTGCTAATTCATAGCTTCTGTTAAATAAAACATCATCCCATACAGATGTTTCTACATTCAATGGATATTCTTCTTTCCAGCCATCCATGACAGAATCATAAAATTCTGACTGAGCATTTGCGATCAGTGTCTGTTTTCTGCTTGCAGTTGCTTCTTCATCAAGTTCTGCTGTCAGCTGTACCAGATACAGATTTGTTTCAGTTTCGATCACACCGGAAACTTCTCCTTCTGAAAGACCATCCAGTGCTGCGATCATTTCTTCTGCGTAAGCACCTGTATTATCAGAACTGTAGCTTCCTGTGTTTGCTGTCAGTTCCTGTCCTTCTGCTGCAGTTGTAAAATCTGCACCTTCTGCTACGCTCAGTGCTGCTGCTTCCAGTTTCTCTCTGTTTTCCTGAATTTCTTCGTCTGTCAGAGCGTTATCACCGCTTCCTTTTGAAACAGAAACGTAAGCAAATCCTCTCTGTGCTGCTTCTTCATCTGTTACTGTTACATCTGCGGATGCTGCAACTGCATTAGCAGTTCTTGTTCCTACTGTCATTAAGCTCAGTACTCTTTCAATCGTTGCCTGATCTGCAGTCATCTGTTCCTGTACATCTTCTGCATTTGCAGATAAGAAGCTGTTTGCTGCTTCTGTGATGGCTGCTTTATCATCTTCTGATAATTCCACGCCATAATCTGCTGCTTTTTCTTCCAGAATGTAATATTCCTGCATCTGTGTCATGATGTCGCTTTTCATGTTTTCGCCAAGTGTTGTTCCATCGCCGTACAGATCTAAATCATAGATGCCTTCACCAAGCATGCTTTCATAATAGCTTTCTACCTGTACCTGCTGATATCTGAGAAGAAAATTTGCTTCTCCCAGAGTCATTGTTTTTTCCCCTACGGTTGCAACCGTCTTGCTTCCGTCTAATGCATCATTTCCACAGCCTGTCATGCCGAGTGCCAGTACTGTGCAAAGACCTGTTGCAACAAGTGCCTTATGATATACTTTCATCGTATATGCCTCCTAATTTTAAACTTCTGTCCTCTATTATAGATTTTTTTCATTTACAGGGCAACCTGATTTCATAAAAATTCATACTTTTTTCGCAATTTTTGTTATTGTACACACGTAC
>CAZWLV010000178.1:0-3429 GCA_964634715.1 uncultured Lachnoclostridium sp.
TTTGAATTTTTTTGATTGGGTAATTTGGCGAATTGCCTTGATATAAAACAGAAGACTCTGTTTTAAGATTACATAGATACAATAACACTTATGTTTGTAAGATACAAGTGTTTTGAACAGAAAAAGGGAATACCTCTTTTTTGAGATATTCCCTACACAATCTTCGAAATATGTCCGATACACCATTTTGATATCAGATTTTATTGATTTAAAATCTACATCTATAATTGTTGATAAATCTTTCTTTGATGGAATTTCTATGTTTACAACTCTCTTAGCATGGTTCATTACTAAATCATCATATAAATTTCTAACCAACCTGCCATTTGCAAAATTTTCATCTTTTTTCAAAACACATTCTTCGAAATACTTATGGATCATACTCTTCACATTATCATCAAGTATATAATCATTCTTTTTACACATAGTATATAGAATGCTTTCTAGTTCACTTGCCCCATAATCAGGAAACTCTATAAAAGTATTAAAACGTGACTTTAATCCCGGATTTGATTCAAAAAAATTATTCATTGGTTCTGTATAACCAGCCACAATAACAACAAGATCATCCCTATAGTCTTTCAAAACCTTTGTTAGTTCTGTCAAGCATTCTTATCTCAACTCTTCCAGAATCTCCAATACCTCATTCCTCAGCTTTGTATCTTTTCTCATGGCAGTATCCAGTTCATTGATCTCATAGAATACCTTCATGCCGTTTTTAACTCCCATTTCTTCTGCAATTTTTTCACAGTCAAGTTTACTGCAGTAATGCATCAGATACATACAGATCCTTCGTTCTTTTTTCAGTCCCGTTTTTTTATAAATACCTGTCAAATACATCCAGTCAATTCCATACCATTCTGAAACTACTTTCCAGACCTTTTCACATGGCACCGCTTTTTCAAATCCTGCTCCGATATCTAATACTGCATCTAAAAGGATTTCTTCTGGATCTTTCTTTTGATCTGTTGGTCTTATCCACTGTGTAAGTTTCATTTCTGACACCTTTCTTTCGATTTTTTCTATTATGAAGATTAACGGTTTTCGCAGTAACCGATACTCTGTCCGAATAAGCAACGCTAATACCAGTGCTGACAGCAAGATCACACTGAAACTTTCTCCAAATTTTCCCAATACATTAATTATGGAAAGTGAGAACAGCATTGCTGCAAAAAATACCAGCATCAACACCACATTTCCCACAATTTTCATATATTTGATTTCTTTTTCTTCCCACATCATGTTCTGTTTCCTTTCTTATTTCTGCGATATTGTTCGCACACACCTTGAAACTCTGTTAAGCTAAGTCGTCCCTGAAGCAGCCATTGAGCATATTGAAGAACCTTACTTTCCGGATCATCCTCTTTTATTTCTGCATAATCTACATCTACCGGACTGACAAGTTCTGCCTCTGTAAATTCCGCATCCTCGTCAAGATACGATAAATTTACCGTTACATCACTGTAATCTCCCCATGTTTTCCCAAGAAACTTCTTACTGTCTTCGATATTTTTTCCGCATTCTACGACACAGATCTTATCTTTCAGATAACGGCGATTTTTGACTGTCACAAGATCGCCATCCTGAAATGGAATCGGAATGTCCATATAAGCATTTTCAAAATGTTCTCCATCCCACTCATTTCCAATTCCTGTCCATGTTTCTTCGTCACTGCCATAATCGTTCAGCTTCCCCGCTGCATTAAAGTACCTCCTTGCGACACCCGGAGGATACAATTCTATGTCTTCTGGTTCCATGTCTTGCGTGATCATTTTGATCTTTTCTACATAAAATTCTTCATGAAAACTCCTGCCGCATTTAACGGCCACTTCTCCGGAAACAAAATATCCTTCTTCCAAATACTCTTCATCTTCCGGCGAAAATACAAACAGTTTATAAATGACATCTTCTGCGGTCTCATAAAACCGTTTCTGGCATCGTTCATCATAATCCAATCTTACCTGAATCTGTTCTTTCAGTTTCAGATCTTTCGTAGTTTCCAAAAGTTCCTTTAAACATTCTCTCTTTTCCGTATAATCCATTGCAGAATGATGATAGATCAAAGTCGCTTTTTCATAATCTGTCAGAACACGCCCCTGTTGTTCCATATATTCCCGTACTGCCTTTGACGGAATCAGTTCCGGATGCTTTTTTTCTCTTCCTGATCCCTCTTGTGGCTCATATAACATATCATTCATTATTTTTCCTGCCTTTGATGTTTTTCAACTTGTCTTTTCTTCACTCATTTTTCTGCAATATTCCTCACAGGCATATTGAAAATCACTCAATCCTCCACAGCCTTTCAGTAAGGACTGTGCACAGATCAGAACTATCTTCTTTGGATCTTCTTCTTTTAATTCTGCGTATTCAACATCTGCAATGTTGACATGAGCATGACCAAATTTTGCATTTTCATAAATATAAGCAACACGTATCGTTGCATCACTATAATCCATGCAGCAAAACCATTCTTTATTTTTACCTGTTTCTGCCGTCTGTTGATTTCCTTCCACGAGACAGATTTGACCATTTAATTCTTGATGATTTTTCACCATTACAAAATCTCCATTCTGGAATGGAAATGGGATTTCCACATAAGCATTTTCAAAACGCTCATGATCTGTTTCTTCTTTTTGTGCATTCCATGGCACTTCATAGCTGTAATAATCCCGTAAAGTTCCATCTGCATTAAAATACCTTGCTGCTTTTTCCTGACAATTTTCCCTTTCTGTTTCTTCTGCAAACAATTTGATCTTCTGTACATAAAATTCCTCTTGGAACTTCTTACCGGATCTGACTGCTAACGCTCCACAAAGGAAATGTCCATATTCCAGATATTGATCATCGTATGGCGAATATACCAACAGCTTATAAATCTCCCTATCTTCTTTTTTATAAAATCGTTCCTGACATCGTTCGTCATAATCGAGCCTTTCCCGTATCTGTTCCTTCAGTTTCGTGTCTTCCGTCTTTTCGAACAGTTCTTTTAAACATTCGCTCTTTTCTTCATAATCCATTCCGGAATGATGATAGAGTAACACTGCTTTTTCAAAATCCGTCAGAACACGACCTTGCTCTTTCATATATTCCCGCACTGTTTTTGACGGGATCAGCTCCGGATGCTTTTTTTCTTCTTTCTGCAATTTTTCTTGTGATTCATAAGATCTGTCACTCATAAAATCCCCTCATCGTTCCTTTTGCTATATAATCCGGATCCTTTTCTTTTGGTTCTGAAATCAGATTGACATGCAATTTTTTCAATACTCTTAAGTCTTCTGTCCGCTTTTACTGTTTCATTGTACTATTTTTCATGGACATATACTGTCATTTGCTAAAAAAATCAACAATCATTTCCATAAATATTTTTCACTTTATAAAATGTTCCTCAACAGCCAATACTGATTCAGAAATGATTCCTTCGAAAGATCT
>CAZWLV010000179.1:0-3429 GCA_964634715.1 uncultured Lachnoclostridium sp.
TGGGCGTCATGCCGATAGTCAGGGTAATATCCGCAAAGTAGGATGCCGCCGTCAATGCCAGTGTACCCGTTGTAGATGCACCCACAATACCGATTTTGCGGATACCGTGGCTTTTTATCCAGCTAATTGCTGTTTCCACACGTTCCAACGGATAGTTGTGATGACCACTATGGTAAATTGAGTAACAATAATTTTTGACAATTTGCAAAATTTAAGGCTGACTTGAATATTAACATTCCAGTCAGCCTGTTCTTTGCCGTTTTTTCTATAAGGCGTTATCGTTAAATAATATTTCGTATGCCTTCACATATCCGCTTTGCGACAAGCGGGTTGTTCATGGTATATAAATGAATCCCATCAATGTCACTGACAAGCAGGTCGATGATCTGACTTATGGCATAAGACATTCCTGCATCAAAAAGCGCCTCCCTGTTATCTTCATATTTGTGGATGATTTTTTGAAAACGCTCTGGAAAGGTTGCCCCGCACATGGTTATCATTCTTCTGATCTGGGCGGCATTGATAACAGGCATGATACCCGGAATAATCGGAGTATTGATATCTGCAATCCGGCAGTCCTCCTGAAAGCGGAAAAACTGTTCATTGTCAAAAAACAACTGGGACAACAGCACTTTCGCTCCTGCATTTACTTTCGTTTTCAAGTGTTTTAATTCATTGATACGGCTGTCGGATTCGGGATGGCATTCTGGGTAACAGGCTCCCAAAAAGCAGAAATCCCCTTTGGTTTTCATATAGGCAATCAAATCAGAAGCATGATGGAAATCTCCTTTTTCCATCATATTCGGTTTCTCATCTCCCCGAAGTGCAAGGATATTTTGAAGCCCGGCATCTGAAAGCCTGTCTGCAAATTCATCTATTTCAGCCCTGTTATAGTGCAGGCAGGTCAGATGCACCACTGGTTCAACATGATATTCCCGCTTAATTTTCTTTGCCAGTTCTATGGTGAGGTTGCAGTTTGCGCTGCCGCCCGCACCAAAAGTCACGCTGATATAATCAGGCTTTAGTTCACACAAAACAGCCAGCGTTTCGTCAATATTTTCTAATTCGCTGTCCTTTTTGGGCGGAAATATCTCAAAAGACAGGCTTTTTTTAGCATCTCCGCCCTTATTCTCTTTTTTCCTGTATAGTTCTGAAATCTTCATTTCTTTATGATTCACTCCTGACCAACCTTGCAGCCTCTACCAGATTTTTAAGGCTTGCCTCTGTTTCCGCCGTGCCTCTTGTCTTTAATCCGCAGTCGGGATTTACCCATAGCTTGTCCCTCTCGATTTTGGTAAGCATGGTATGAAGTGCGGCAGTAATTTCTTCCACAGACGGCACTCTTGGAGAGTGAATATCATAGACGCCCGGACCGACCTCTGTTTCAAAATGGTGTTCCTTCAGGGAAGTGAGTATCTGCAAATCGGAACGTGATGCCTCAAAGGTAATAACGTCCGCGTCCATGTCATCAATCGCCGGAATAATGTCTGTAAACTCGCTATAACACATATGTGTATGAATCTGTGTTTCCGGCTTCACGCCACTGTGTGTCAGACGGAAAGCGGGAATTGCAAAATCAAGATATTCTTTCTGCCAGTCAGATTTCCGAAGCGGCAGTTTTTCCCGAAGAGCCGCCTCGTCAATCTGTATAATTCTGATTCCGTTTTTCTCCAAATCCAGCACTTCGTCCCTGATGGCAAGGGCAATCTGTGAAATGGATTCCTTTATGGAAATATCCTCCCGTGGGAAAGACCAGTTCAGAATGGTAACAGGACCTGTCAGCATTCCTTTCATCGGCTTTTTTGTCTGCGACTGAGCGTAGACAGACCATTCAACCGTAATCGGGTTTTCCCGGTAGACATCGCCCCATATGATCGGCGGTTTTACGCATCGTGTACCGTAAGACTGTACCCATGCTTTTTCTGTAAACAGAAAACCTCCCAAAGACTCGCCAAAATACTCGACCATGTCGTTTCGCTCATATTCTCCATGAACCAGCACGTCCAGTCCGATTTCCTCCTGCCACCTGACGCATTCTGCAATTTTCTTTTTATTAAATTCCTTGTACTCCTTTTCCGATATTTCGCCCCTGCGGTAAGCGGAACGGTTTGCTTTTACGTCTTTTGTCTGCGGGAAGGAGCCTATGGTGGTTGTCGGAAATTCCGGCAGTGCAAATTCTTTTTTCTGTAGTTTCTGGCGTTCGCTGCGTTTTGGCTCTCTTACATAATCCTTTTCCGTTACAAGAAAAAGCCTTTTATGTACGCTTTTGTTGACACAATCCCTCTCTCCTGCAAACAGCTTTGTGTTCTCCTGATATGCGGATTCTGTATGATAGTCCCCACTTTCGGCAAGTCTTTTCAGCTCTGCTAGCTCGGCAAGTTTTTCCTCTGCAAAGGCAAAATAAGAAAGATATTTTTCCGACAGGGTAGTTTCATGCTTTAATGTGTACGGAACATGTAGCAAGGAACAGGAAGTTGACAATACGCTGTTGATTTTCTTTTCACGCAGTTTTTCCAAAACCTTCAGCGTTTTTTCATAATGGTTTTTCCAAATGTTTTTGCCGTTTACCAGTCCGGCAAATAACATCTTATCCTGTGGGAATCCATATCTCTCTATTAGGGAAAACGTTTCTTTTCCCTCAATAAAATCTAACCCGATTCCGTCAAAGGGCATTTTAATCAGCTCTGCATAAATATCCCTGATGTCTCCAAAATAAGTCTGCAACAAAATGTGGCAACTGCTTTTTACAGAAAGAACATCATCATAGATTTTATGAAATAACGCTGTATCCTTACTATCCATATCCTGCACGAGAGCCGGTTCGTCAAATTGAATCCACGAAATTTTGTTTTCTTCACATTTTTTCAGGAGATCCTGATATGCCCTGACAACTGCGTCTTCATAGTCACAAAGCGCTCTTTCTCCTGTGCAGCGGCATAATTTAAGCAAGGTATATGCGCCGGTTACAACAGGCTTTGTTTCAATTCCCAATGCTCTTGCCTCATGATATTCTTCAAACGGCTTGTTTCCCGAAAGCCGGATTTCGGTGTCGTCCTCGATTTCGGGAACAATATAATGGTAATTGGTGTTGAACCATTTTTTCATTGCAAGCGCCCTGACATCGCCCAAAACGCCCTGATATCCCCGTGCCATTGCAAAATAAGTGTCCAGTTCGGACAGGTTCAGTTCTTTGTAGCGTTTGGGTATGATGTTGAATAATACGGCTGTGTCCAGCAGCGTATCATAATAAGAAAAATCGTTGCAGGAGATATAATCTATTCCCGCATTTTTCTGTGCGTTCCAATGCGTCTTCCGCAAAGCCTTTCCTGTCTGCAATAATTCCTCTGCGGTAATTTCTTTCTTAAAATATTTCTCAGAAGCGAACTTTAACTCCCGTAAAGTCCCGATTCTGGGAAATCCAATAACTGA
>CAZWLV010000180.1:0-3420 GCA_964634715.1 uncultured Lachnoclostridium sp.
AAAAAACGCAATCAAAACCGTTTCCTAGATCGTCTGGTCGATCACATGTCCCATATTGTAATATCCCGGTTCTTTACCTGCTAAAAATTTGGCTGCTGAAATAGCACCATTTCCAAAAATCGCTCTGGAATATGCCATGTGGGAGATCGTGATCACTTCATCTTTTCCTGCAAAGATCACATCATGATCTCCTACGATGCTTCCGCCTCTGACAGCAGAAATGCCGATCTCCTTTTCATCCCTTACCTGTCTTACCTGACTTCTGTCATAAACATAATGATACTGTCCGTCCATCGCTTCATTAACACTGTCTGCCAGCATGATCGCTGTACCGCTTGGTGCATCCAGTTTCTGATTATGATGTTTTTCCACGATCTCCACATCAAATCCTGCCGGTGCAAGCACTTTTGCCGCCTGTGCGATCAGTTTCTGTACGGTATTGATCCCAAGAGACATATTTCCTGATTTCAGCACAGCTACTTTTTTGCTTGCCTCTTCCACATGAAGAAGCTGTTCATTAGAAAGACCTGTCGTACATAATACGACCGGAATCTGTTTTTCCACACTGTAATCCAACAATGCATCTGCTGCTTTTGCTGATGCGAAATCAATGATCACGTCTGCTTCCACGTTACAGTCTGCCAGACTGGTAAATACCGGATAACCGTTATCCTTGTTGTCCACCATATCAATTCCTGCTACAATTCTTGCTTCCGTATCATTTTCTAAAAGTCCCGTAATGGTCTGTCCCATTCTTCCGTTGCATCCATGCATAATCACTCTGATCATCGTTTCATTCTCCTTTTGTATTTTCATTACTCTATTTTTCGTTGCCTTAACAGAAAAGGCACAGCCAATGCCATGCCTCTGTTTGATCATTTTTGTCTTTATTTTACTTCGATGCCAAAATCTTTCATAGCAGCTTTTAAGTTTTCTCTATGTCCGTCTTCGATTTCTGATAACGGCATACGCAGAGGTCCAACTTCCATGCCCATCAGATCCATGGCTGCTTTTACCGGGATCGGATTTACTTCGCAGAAGAGCTGGTCTACCAAAGGAATCGCTCTTAACTGCAGTTCCATACTTCCTCTTACATCACCGTCTAAGTACATCTCTACGATGTCATGTGTTTCTTTCGGTGCTACATTTGACAGTACGGAAATAACTCCGAGTCCTCCAAGGGATAAGATCGGCACGATCTGGTCATCATTACCGGAATATAATTCAATCTCATCACCGCATAAACTCATAAGTTTTGCTACCTGCGAAATATTTCCGCTGGCTTCCTTGATCCCTACGATGTTTTTTACATTTCTCACAAGTGCCGCAGCAGTTTCCGGCTGAATGTTACAGCCTGTTCTGCCCGGTACATTATACATAATGATCGGAAGTTCTACAGACTCTGCAACTGCTGTATAATGTGCGATCAGCCCCTTCTGTGTTGCTTTATTGTAATACGGAGTTACGACCAAAAGTGCATCTGCTCCTGATTTTTCTGCTTCCTGCGAAAGATAGATCGCTGTTTCTGTACAGTTTGAACCTGTTCCTGCAATTACCGGAACTCTTTTTGCCACTTTCTTTACACAATAATCAATGGTCTCAAGATGTTCTTCATGACTCAGTGTCGATGCTTCCCCTGTCGTTCCACAGATAACGATGGCATCTGTTTTGTTAGCGATCTGGTATTCAATGATCTCTCCGAGTTTCGGATAATTCACTCTGCCGTCCTCTAACATTGGTGTAATGATGGCAACTGCTGCCCCTTTAAATACTGACATGTTCCTTCCTCCTCATTCGTCTTCTTTGATTGACTTGATTTCATATACTGCATCTGTATACTGCATAAGTTCTTCTCTCATATAGATTCCTGTCAAGATCAATTCTGTTTCTTCATCTTTTGCTTCGATCAATGTCCTGATGTCGTCTACGGTAATGATATTTTTTTCCAAAAGACCAAGTACTTCATCAAGCACCAGAATCGTACATTCTCCTGTCACAAGAACCTTTTTTGCAAAATTCAGTCCGTTGCGGATGTTTGAGATTTCTTCCTGCTTCTGTTCTTCAGAAAGTTCTTCAAAAAACTCTGCATTTTTTTCAAATGAAAACAGACGCACATCCGGTTCCAGACGTTTTAAAAAATCAATTTCTTTCTGATTGTTTCCTTTCAGAAACTGAATTATGGCAACGGATTCTCCTGCTCCGGCAGCACAGATCGCATGACCGATTGCGGAAGAAGATTTTCCTTTTCCATCTCCATAATATACAATGACCGATCCTTTATTCATGTTTTCCTCTTCTGCATGGCTAAAACAGCCCTGCTTTTCGTTACTGTTCCTAATCTCCGGTGAAACATCCGGATCTCTTTCTATCTGTTTTGCTCCCTGACGGTCAGCAGATCCATCGCTACGGATCCCTTTATCCAATAACGATAAATTTCCTATATATTACAACAATCAATCTGAAAATGCAATCAGTTTCCTATGTGCGAATCGTTAATGTTTATGAGGTACGAGTGAACACTAACAGTTCTTTTTACTAAAACTTTGGAATACATTTTTTTATTTAAACGTATTCCAGTTTACTCACAGAAACTTCATAGGCAACTCTTTTTTCACTTTCCGCTTCATCGAGCTTTTTCATATATTCCCTGCTCTGGATCCGTCCCCAGACCTGCGTTCTGCCGCCTACTTCAAAACCGGAAGCAAATCTTGCATTTCTTCCCCAGCAGATGCACGGAATATAATCTGATTTTCCATACGGGCGGTTGACTGCGATCAAAAGATCTGCGATTTCCCTTCCCAAAGGTGTTTTCCGGTATACCGGAGGTTTGCAGATAAATCCATCGAGAAAGATCTGGTTGGTTTTTGCATTTTCCACTTCTTCATCGATCAGTTCCCACTCTCTTGCAAATACGGAAAGCACCAGTTTATTTTTCTTTTCTTCATGACGATTGTAGGAGCGGAACTGCCCGGCAACTCTTACCGAAGCTCCTACTAAATTTTCCGTTACATCCACCAATCGCTCCGAGATCATGACCGGGATCATATCTTCTGATTCACTGAGACGTTTTACGGCAATATCTACCATATAAAAGCCCTCTCCGAATACCTCATGGCTGAATGTAAAGCCTGAAACCACTTCACCTACAATTGACACCTGGTTGTTTTCTATCATCTTATCTGACATAGTTGTTCTCCTCTCTCTATTTTTCTATTGTCATTTATATTTTTATGTATATTCTTCAAATGACCATTTTATACCAATTTTTCCAATCTTTCTTTCAAAACATTTCGACATATTTCGACATCTCTGTTATAGAAACTAATACTTTTTCCCAATTAAATTTTTACAAGCACCATCTTCTTCCCCTGTTTGTGCTCCGCAGGGCGTCGTCGGCTCCAACTAATCTAAGTACTTCTA
>CAZWLV010000181.1:0-3413 GCA_964634715.1 uncultured Lachnoclostridium sp.
TTTATTTTTTTCTGACCTTTTGGATCAGATTTTCCCATTTTCTAAGACGTTCTGCTTTTCCAAGCTCTTTCTGCACATTCTTCTCATCACGCTCTTTTCGTTTATCCGGATATCTGGAACGATAATCCTGTGCTTCTCCGCCCAGATCCCGTTTATCCAGCATTCGGAATACATATTTGCTGATCATAAAATAAATTACGGAAAACAGCGGTACACCAATGATCATTCCCACAAAACCAAACAGATCGCCAAATACCAAAATCGAAAACAGTACCCAGATACTTCCAAGACCGGTACTCTGTCCCAAAATGGCAGGACCTAAAATGTTGCCGTCAAACTGCTGTAAGATAAATACAAAAATGACAAAATACAGACTCTGGATCGGACTGACTGTTAAGATCAGCAATGCACTTGGAACCGCACCGATAAATGGACCGAAAAACGGAATGATATTCGTCACGCCCACGATCGTACTGATCAAAACTGCATACGGCATTTTCATCAATGATACACAGATAAAACATAAGATCCCGATGATCAGGGAATCTAACAATTTTCCTCTGATAAAACCGCCAAAGCAAAGATCGATCTCATTGGTCAGTTCAAAGATCGCATCTGAAGCTTTTTTCGGCACCAGTGCCATCACGATCATCTTTGCCTGTCTTTTCAGCTTATCAGCAGAATTCAGGATGTAGATGCATACGATGATCCCGATCACAAAATCAAACAATCCGCTGACTGTTGAAAGTACACTTGCAGAAAGGCTTCCGATCATCTCCTGTGCTTTTGGGATCATCGTTCCCGTAAGCCAGCTCTGCAGTTCACTGGAAGAATTTTTGATCGCAAGCTCCGCTAACTGCTGAAGCTGTTCGTTGTCACTTAAAAGCTGTCCGATCCACTTTGAAAGACTGTCTACCATCGCCGGCATTCCCGTTGCAATAGAAATAATACTGTCCAACAACTGCGGCAGCACCATGCAGAGCAGAAGATAGATCGCCGCTCCGAAGATCAGAAGTCCGCTGAAAATCCCCACTTTAGAAGTAAATTTCTTATATTTTTCTTCCGTCAGCTTATCCAGATAAACCATGATCACATGACTGATCGGATAGATCAGATATGCCAGCACACAGCCGTAAATAAACGGCATCAGCGTACCCGCAGCTGTTTTTAACATTCCCATCACCAGATCCATTTTGTAAAGCACAAAAAAGAAGAGAATGCTCAATGCAATGGCACCAAATCCTGCCAGCATCAGATAAATGTATTTTTCAAACTCTTTTCGATCCAAAGTTTTAATCCTCTCTTTCCTGATCCTGATATTCTTCCGTAAGACCTTTTAAAGTATCCGGTTCTTTTTCTACAAATTCCAGTTCCACCAAAGGATCCGTATTTTTCATATATTTCCATCCGTAATAAAAGAGCAGCAATGCGATACAGGTGATCAGACAATATCCTGCCAAAGTATTCATCAAATGCCCAGTTATCTCTGATGAATAGAAGAAGATCACCAGCAGATTTGCCGACATATGAGCAATGATCGGAGCCATCAGACTGTCGTAACGCTCATAGAGCCATGCAAACAGCAGCCCCAGCGTAAATGCATACACCGTCTGAACCACATTTCCATGATAAACGCCAAAGACCAATGCACTGAAAAAGATAGCTTTTTTCTTTCCCCAGTAACGTTTCATACGAAGATATGTAACTCCACGCAGACTCAATTCTTCCACAATACAGCCCAAAATGCCTGCACCCAGCACTTCTAAGATCATGCCTCCGCCTTCCAGCACTTCATTGGTATCTTCATAACCGGTAAAAATATATGGCAGCGGTGTCAGGGAAATAATATTGTTCATAGCAATGGCAAGTGCTGCACTGGATAGGATGATCGCAGCAAAATCTTTGCTTTCCATTGGAATATTCCGTTTGATCATGCCTGTTTTCTGACAATCTTTTTTATAAATATGATAATAGATTGGAATACTGATCAGTGCTGCCGCGATCAAAAACAGGATCGCATACTGATAATACATGCTTTCTATTCCTGTCGCGACATCAGCCGCCGTTACGTTCCCGCCTGCTCCATCAATTTTTGAAGCACTGACTGCGCCTAAAATGAGCATTCCGATCAAAGAAGTGGCATATTGGGCGATCACATAAATGACTAACGGCCACAGAACCTTCCATACTTTAACTAAAAATGAATCTTGTTTCATCGTATCATTTTCCTTCCGAATTCGTTTTTACATATTTTCCTGCGTTTTTCCCTGCATCTGCACCGATCAGATTCAGTCCCTGCTGGGTAAAATGAATATGATCTTCCATATATTTTTCAGCATCAAGGGTTTTCGGTATCTCGGAAACCAGCACAAAATTCTCATCTGTATCACACAATTTTCGCTGTATTTCCTGCATAGAAGAAGTATCCACTTTTTCGCCTGCCATTTCTACATTGCCGATCTGGATCACGAAACATTTTTCTACCCCTGACGGCTGCAGAGTATATAAGAGTTTCTGCATTTCACCGATATACTCTTCCTCCGACGTATTCAGATAAGCATCTGTTTCTCCCTGAAACCATACCATATAAATATGACGGATATTAACCTTTTGCTCTGTCATCACACGCTTGGCATTTTCCAGACGTTCCAGTACATCTTCCACCAGATATTGATTAAAAGAACTGACTCTTGCCGAACCTCTGGAAGCCGACACTGCTACAACTCGCTCTCCCGTTTCCTGATAGTAAGCATTTACAAATGCCGTTGCCAGAGAACCTTTCCGTTCCAACAGGCCTCTGTCATCCAGATATCCTTCTTTATGCTCATTTTCTCCAAAAGGTTCCTGAAGTTCACACAATATGTCCGGCTCTGTCACTGCACGGTATTCATATCCGGCACCTTTAATCAGCTCCGGAGCTTCTTTTGCATTCCCGGCTGCACCGCTCATATTGCTCTGTCCCATAAAAAGGATCAGATCCGCCTCTTTTAACGTATAAAAATCCTGATACAGCCAGATCCCTGCCGCCGAAAATATAAGCAGCAAAAACAGGATCCCGATCATTTTTCCAAATTTTTTTGATATTTCTACTTTTCCAAACATATCACCAGTATACCCTATATTGTCCGGAAGTGCCACTTAAGAAATCATAAATTTTACAATAATCTAAAACTCCAAACTATCCACATTGAGCAGAAAATTTTCACCCTCCTTGCATTTTGGGGCAAAAAGAGCCATTACAGAGAAGTTCGTCTCCATAATGGCTGATTTTATATCACTTACCAGATTATTTATTTCTTTCTTTTAATTTTAAAATATATTCTTTCTCTGCCTGTTCTAATCGTTTCTGAATAGCCTTCTCTGATGGCAACTGCGATTTTATTTCCTGCAAACGAATATTATCGTATGTTGCA
>CAZWLV010000182.1:0-3394 GCA_964634715.1 uncultured Lachnoclostridium sp.
CAAAACAGCAGATGCACCTCAAATCTTTGAGTATTGCATCTGCTGCTATTTTTTATAAAACCATTTTTCTTGGATCAATGGATATTTTCATCATCTCTATGTTATCCTTCTTCTTCCATAGAAACTCTTTCAATATGCATTGCCAGATATCCGATCTCCACTTCACTTAACGGCTGATGAAGCTGTTTTCCTAATTGAGCACATACTTCTTCCGCCATTGCATAAGATTTTGGAAATTTGATCGACATATAGTCATTCATATTTAATTTCAGTTTTTCTCCCTTCAGGGCACGGGCTACCATATAGCGGATATGATTCATCAAACGGTTATAGGATAATGACATCACATCAATCTCCTGTCCCGTTTCTTCTTCTACCCGTTTGATGCATTCCCGTACCGTTCTGGCAATCTGCATCGACAATGCTACATTTTCATCTTCAATAGCGGAGTGAATATGAAGTGCCACATAGCCAATCTCATGCTCATCGATCTTTACCTGCAGCATTTCCCACAAAATATCTTTCAGACATTCTGCAGTCTTGTATTCCATATGAAACAATGCACGGATATCATCTGTCAGCGGATTACTGATCTGCTCATTTGCACGAATACGCTGTACTGCAAAGGCAATATGATCTGCCATTGGGAAAAGAATCCTTTTATCTATTTTTCCGAAAACTTCTTCACTTTTCGATAAAACTTTTTCTGCAATTTCCAGATAAACCGGATCGATTCCCTTGACCAGTTCCATCGCACCGCCACGTTCTGTCTGTTCCTGAAGCGAATATATGGTACACTCCACATTTTTCGGAAGTTCAAACCGTTCGCTGACTTTTTTTCCAAAGCCAATGCCCTTCCCGATCATTAGATATTCCTGATTATCGTCCATTGAAATTGCAATGAGCGTATTATGATTTAACGCTTTTCCTACTCTGTACATTCTTTTCCCCCGAAGTTGCTGTTTTGCAAAGATGCCGTTTCTGAATATTTTCATAGACTGCATCTTTGCACGACCAAAATTAAATTTTCAAATGATTTTTTCTGATCAACAGTTCCTTTTCTTTAGTAAATACTTATTTTTCGTAAATGTCAATGGCGAATAACGGCTGACCCATTTTTACAGTTCCGTTTGCAAGAAGACGGATCTTCTGATTGTCTTCTAACTCTGTACAAAGAACCGGAGTTGCAAGAGATGGTGCATTTTCTTTTACATATGCAAGATCCACTTTCATCAACGGTGTACCTTTTTTCACTTTATCGCCTTCATTTACCAGTGTTTCAAAACCTTTACCATCTAATTTTACAGTATCAATACCGATATGGATCAGCATTGTCACGCCGGATTCTGTCTGGAATCCAATGGCATGTTTTGTACCAAAGATAAAGCAGATTTCTCCATCTTCCGGAGCATAGATCACGCCTTCTTCCGGCACTACCATTGCACCGTCACCCATCATACGACCAGCGAATGCATCGTCCGGAGTTTCAGAAAGATCTGCTGCTGTACCATTCACAGGGCTTGAAATGATCACTGTATCAACTACTTTTCCTGTTGTTTCTGCTGCTGTTTCTTCCACTGCTGTTTCTGTCTGCTGTGGAATATATTCTTCATTTGGTGCAGAGATCAAATAATCTTCTAAATGTGATTTTACCACAGTTACCCTTGGTCCGTAAATAATCTGAACACCATTTCCTTTATGAACGACACCTGATGCACCCGTTGCTTTTAATGCTGCATCATCTACTAATTCTGCTTTAAATACGGTACAACGAAGTCTTGTTGCACAACAGTCTACGTCAGAAATGTTTTTCTTACCGCCAAGACCACGGCAGATTGCTGCGGATAATTCATCTTCTGCACCTGCTTTTTTTGCATTTACGTCACTTCTTGTATAAAGTTTTACTTCTTCATTATCATCACGTCCCGGTGTTTTAAGATCCATCTTCTTAATAAGGAAAGAGAAAAGGAAATAATATACCACAAAGTATACAACACCTACGATCACGATCCAGATCCAGTTTGTCTTCGCATTTCCCTGCAGAACACCGAATAAGAACATATCGATCAGACCGCCGGAGAATGTCATACCTACACCTACATTAAATACATGCATGAGCATATATGCAAGACCTGCAAATACACAGTGGATCACATAAAGAAGTGGTGCAACAAAAAGGAATGTAAATTCTAACGGTTCTGTAATACCTGTCAGCATAGAAGTAAATGCTGCGGAAAGTAAAAGACCTGATACTACTTTTTTCTTTTCCGGTTTTGCACATTTGTACATTGCTAAAGCTGCTCCCGGAAGACCAAAGATCATTAATGGGAATTTACCAGCCATAAATCTTGTTGCAGATACTGCATACTGCTGAACTGTCGGGTCAGCAAGCTGTGCAAAGAAAATGTTCTGAGCACCTTCTACCACACGTCCGCCGATTTCCATTGTTCCGCCAAGTGCTGTCTGCCAGAATGGAAGATAGAATACGTGATGAAGACCAAATGGGATCAATGCACGTTCCATAAGACCATATACCCATGTTCCTACATATCCGGATTCCATTACAACACCGCCTACAGCGTAGATGCCCTGCTGAACTACCGGCCATACATAGAACATAACGATACCAACTACTACATAAGTAAGACCGCTGATGATCGGTACAAATCTGGTTCCTCCGAAGAAAGAAAGTACCTGCGGAAGTTCGATCTTATAAAATTTGTTATGAAGTGCTGCAACACCAAGACCTACGATGATACCGCCGAACACACCCATCTGTAAAGATGTGATACCACATACGGAAGCAGTTGCACCGCTTAACATTGCTTCTGCACCGCCATGACATGTGATCATCGCAGAAATAGATGCATGCATGATGAAGAATGCGATTGCTGCGGATAAAGCTGCAACTTCTTTTTCCTTCTTTGCCATACCGATCGCTACACCCATAGCAAAGATGATCGGCAGGTTTCCAAATACGATGTCACCGGCCTGGCTCATAACGGTAAGGATTGAGTTTAAAAAGGTTCCCGGTCCCATGATTCCCATAAGACCATATGTCTGAAGTACAGTTTCATTGGTAAATGAACTACCAATTCCAAGTAAAAGTCCTGCTACCGGCAGGATTGCGATTGGGAGCATGAAAGAGCGTCCTACACGCTGCAATACTCCGAAAATTTTGTCTTTCATGACAATACCTCCTGTTTTTCCGAATGCCACACACTGACCGAATTTGTTTGCCGTATTTTCATCTGTGATCTCTAAAAAAGTACACTTTCCTGAATTTTACGCACAAAAAAAGACACCAACTGCGTGAACATTCTAAATTAATAAAAATATCCATGCATAGTTAATGCCTGCCTACCAGTAACATACTACGTCACTGACATTTATA
>CAZWLV010000183.1:0-3392 GCA_964634715.1 uncultured Lachnoclostridium sp.
TACAAATCTCGAATAACTTCTGCGTATTAGAACTATGACTGCCTCCGATGACGATCATACCGTCAACTTCACCGGCGATTTTTTTGGCTTCGGTCTGGCGTTCTTCAGTCGCATTGCAAATCGTATTTATACTTCTTACATCATAACCTTTTTTTGAAATAATTTCAACTAAATCTTGAAATTTCTTGTAATTAAATGTCGTTTGGGACACAATACAGAGTTGGTCTGTCAGATCAGCCTGCAAATGATGTGCTTCTTCTGCTGTTTCTATAACGATCGCTGTGCCTTTTACCCAGCCTTTGATCCCTTCTACCTCCGGATGTTTGTCATTTCCAATGATCACGATCTTCTTTCCGTCATTGCTTTCCCGTTCCACGATCCGATGGATCTTCTTTACAAAAGGACAGGTAGCATCTACAACATGCAGACCGCATTCTTCCATCAGTGTATAAACCGCTTTTCCGACTCCGTGAGAACGCACGATCACGGTTGTTCCCGATTTTAAATTTTTTAACTCTTCTGTTGTGTTCACTACCAGAACACCGTTTTTTTCCAGATCATCCACTACCTGTTCATTGTGTATGATCGGGCCAAACGTATAGATCGTTTCCTTATTTTTTTCTGCTTCTTTATAAACAGTATCTACTGCTCTTTTTACGCCGAAACAAAATCCGGCACTTTTCGCAAGTTTTACTTCCATGTTTCTCTTACCTACATATTTTCTATCATCTAAAATGAATATTCTCATAGTTTTACATTTTAATAAGATCTATGATCGCTTTCGCACTTTCTTCAATGGTCAGATCCGAAGAATCTACAAGGACAGCATCTTCTGCCTGCCGGAGTGGTGAAATTTCACGATGCATATCTCTGTAATCACGTTCTTCAATGTCCTTTTTGATCTTCTCAAAATCAGCTTCCTGACCTTTGGCGATCAATTCATCGTATCTTCTTTTTGCACGTACTTCCACACTGGCTGTCAGATATACTTTTACATCTGCATCCGGAAGTACGCAGGTACCGATATCTCTTCCATCCATCACCACATCCGAAGTTTTTGCAAGTTTCTGCTGAAGTTCTACCAGTTTTTTTCTTACATCTGCATTTACCGAGCTGGCAGATGCCATATTTCCGACTTCTTCCGTACGCAGATATGGTGTTACATTTTCTCCGTTTAAAAGAACCTGCTGTTCTCCATTTACATATTCAATCGTTACATCTGCATCCTTTACAGCCGCACTGATCTTGTCTGATTCTTCTGCCAAGATCCCCTTTCTGATAAAATACAATGCCAATGCACGATACATCGCTCCTGTATCGACATAAATAAATGCTTTTTCCTTTGCTACGATCTTTGCGATGGTACTTTTGCCTGCTCCTGCAGGACCATCGATTGCTACATTATATGCCATGTTTTTCTCCTGTCTTTTATTTTTATAAATTCTTAACTATATTGCAAACTGCCGATCATCTAAAGGCACTAAATTTCCTGCTTCACAGAGTTCCAAACTATTTTGTCAAACTTCTGCAAAACGATAACCGTATCGATATATTTTATCCCCATTTTGCATTTTTTCAAGTAAGGTGACTTTACCACGATATCCTCTCAAAATCTCATAGATTCTTTCCTGCGGCATCTCGTCTAAAGCCAATAATTCTTCAATCTCACTTTCCTGCGGAAGTTTTCCAAGATCGATCAAAGATACATTTTTTACATACTTTAAAAGCTCCGTCTCTTTACTTTTAAAACTATTTACTGCGATTTTCAAAAGCTGATCGCCTGTCGGAACTTTTCTGCGATTCCAAAACATACTGTTTCCGGAATCGAAGATCGGTGCCATTCCAACAAATTTTAATGTATCAGAATCTCTCAAAACACCAAAATTATATAAATGCCGATCCACATTTGTTAAAATAAAATCTGAAAGGATCTGATATTCCATAAATTTGCGAACCGTCTCACCTGAAAGACCGTTTTTTGCACAAATAGATATGAAATGCTCATATTCCGACTGATCATTACTTTTTTTCTCCGACTGTAAAATTTCATATGCCGGTATAAATTCGATCGTTTCTGTAGAAAAATCTTCACATACACATCCGATCGCTTTTTCTTCTGCTATTTCTATATCACACAATTTGTATTTTGTATATGGCACAGCCCCCTGTTTCTCATGGATTAAAGATGCGATCACTTCATTAATGCTCTGCTGACAGGAATTCCCGTAATTTCCTTTTATCAAATAACGTTTTCCATTCTGCAAAACCCATTTCTTTTGCAGTTCTCCCTGCAAAGATGCACTTGGGTAAAAACCTGATCTGCATCCAATAGAAATTTTCATATTATCTGCTGAAAAACTATCTTTAAAATGAAATTCGCCAAATTCATCTCTAAAATCATTGGTAAATAAATTCACCGTCTCCCAATCATAAGCCTCTTCGATTGGATTGATCCAATAATGATCACTAAGGGAAAGTCCCAAATTCTGTAAAAGATAATTCTGCGGAGTCGTAATATGATTTGCATTCAAAAGATGACGGATATTCCCTTGTTTTAAAGGAACAGCTCTTCTTTCCCACCATCTGCTCAAATCTTCTGCCGAACAGTTTCCGCCCAACGGAAGAAGCTGCTCATTTTGCTTCTTTCCCACTGCCGTAACATTTCCGGTAATCTTATCAAAAGAAAGTGTCGTTACGATATCATTACGATGCATTAAGTAATAAACTTCTTCATGATTCATACCCCTGCTCCTCTGCTTCCAAACACGCTTCTTCTAATCGATGTGTCCGAATATAAGACTCTATTTTTAAAACCGCTGCATCTTCAATCCATGGAAGTGCTTTTTCTGTAAACTTCACATCAAAAGGCAATGTGATCATTTTCCCCTTATAACAAAAAAGGAGATAATTCCCATAAAGGGTTCTTTTTATACGCCCATATACTTTATATTTCGATGAAAAAATCTTCATCGACTCAATGAGATCTTCCTTCTCCTTTGCAAGCAGGCAATAATAACTCCAAAGTCTGTCTGCCGCTTTTCTTTTATTCAGTTCGATCGCATGCTCCTGCATAAAATCACTGTCAGAGATCAGCAGATCTTCTATAGTACAACCTAAAACAGTGCTCATTTTAAAAAGCGTTTCCGCTTTTGCACTGGCAATTTTCTTATGTCCCTGTTCATAATCCTGCAACGTGCGGAGATTCACTCCGCTTTGCTCTGAAAATTCCCGTTGTGTAAGATTTTTACTTTCTCTCATCTGCTGTAATACAGATTTTTCTTTTATCATTTTCTTTCACCATTTACTTTTTGCACAATACAATGTCCATAAAAATTATACGCTTTTAAGCGTATGTAGTCAACACTCTTCTGTACATTTCCAAAATTTCCAAA
>CAZWLV010000184.1:0-1305 GCA_964634715.1 uncultured Lachnoclostridium sp.
TCTGTTACATTTCCTGCAGAATAATCCAGTGTTTTCACGGTTTCATCATCAACACTAAACGTAAATTTATCAGTAGACTGCATTGCTGCTGTTCCATAATCAAAAGAAACTTTTGCTTTTTCTGATAAATTTAATGTCCATGTTATCTGTGCCGTTGTTCCTGCGTAACTGTTGGAATTTTTAAAACAACGATTTTCAGCATCGTAAACCCATTTATAACTTCCATCTGTGACACTGATTCCGGACAATACCGTAAGATCCAGATCCATGTGGTTGAAACGATCTTCATCCCATACACGATAAGATTTTTTACAAACCGTACATTCGCAATCTTTATAACCGGTTCCTTCTACTGTTTTCGAAGGATCTTCTGTATGTCCTGTTGCATCTAACCGGTCTGTTTTGATTCCATCGCAATTGTCACGACGACAGGTATGAACGATACTTCCGTCTTTTGTACAGGTTGGTGCTGTATATACGCAATCTGTACAATCTTCCACCTGTCCTTCATGTTCACACCAGTCATGTCCAAGGGCATCTGTAAATTCTTTTCGATAAGATTCCTGACATTCTTTACATACGTATGTCGTATATCCTCTTTCTTCACAGGTTGCTGCTGTCACTTTTCCGGCTTCTTCTGATGTATGGAACTGTACATTTTTCTGCCATAAAAGTGCCGGATAACCGTTACAGATTCCTGCAAAATATTCTTTATCTAAGAAAGCATTTTTTAAGTCTTCTGAAGTTTTTTCTTCTCCTAAAACAACCGCAGCATCTGTCGTCACTGTGTTTTCCAGATAATAAATCGCAGTTCCTGTTACATTACTGTTTGCAAGATAACCGATCAATGCTCCTGTATTCATCTGCCCGGTAACGTTTCCTGCATTGTAACAGTCCTCTGCCTTCAGATAACCTGCCTGACCTGCAATTCCGCCAACAGGTGAATTGCCTTCTACGGTTCCGATATTATAACAAGCCTTGATAACCGCTGTTCCGCCGGAATATGCACTGGAAGAACCGGTAAGCATTCCGACAATACCGCCTACAAAGTTAGTTCCTTTGACTGTTCCTGAATAATAAGAGCCGATCACTGAAATTCCACCGGCATTTCCAACGATACCGCCAACATAAGAAACACCTGTCACATTTCCTGTGCTGTAACAATTCGTAATCTTTGTCTGTGTCGTACCGGAAGTTGCACTTCCTGCAATACCACCGACATTATTCATGCTGGAAGTAAGATTACCGTAACTGCCGCAGTCTTTCACGGCTGTCTGATAAACAGAACCTGCGATGCCGCCGATC
>CAZWLV010000184.1:1405-3370 GCA_964634715.1 uncultured Lachnoclostridium sp.
TATTTCGGGATCTGAACTTTCACACGCTGTTCTTTGGCATCACTTGAAAAATCATAAACACCATAAGCACCGCCCGGAGTTGATACATATTTCGCATCATCTTCTCCAAGATATTGAACGATGGCAGCATGATTGTAAATTCCAGCCATTTTTTCACATGGATTTACAAGTCCGGAAAACTGTACATAGATGATATCATTTGCTTTGATCTCATCTTCTTCTGTCAGTTTATTTCCATCTGCATCCTGTAATTCATAGGACATCTGCTTTGCTGTAATTACCTGATAATTTGCTGCTCCGTCTTTTTCAACTTTGATAATATGACGGCCTGTAGTAAGACCAGTCACTGTCACATCTCCATTGTCTGCTACATTCACATTGTCTGAAACAAATTCTCCAAAGCTCATCTTTGTTTCGCTGACAACACTGCGGTTCACTGTTACGACAGAACCTTCTTCCGGATGGAAGCTGTAGCTTGCACCCTCATCACCCGTATAGAACAAAATATCATGTTCCGCATCGATGATACCGTCTTTTCCCTGACGATCCATCGTCATACCGGTTTCGATCGAAGTGCCGTCTTTATCAACAGTTACGACAAAAACACCTGTAAATTCCGGCCAGATTGCTGAAAATTTACTTCCTTTATTAAATGCATTCTGATCGTAATCTGTCATTGCATCCGCACTGTACATTGCATCATAAGTTACAAGCACGATCGCTGTTCCCTGATTTTTCGCAGTCATCGTTGCAACGGAGCTGTTCTTTTCATTCTTTTCGATTGAAATAACATCCTGACCTTCCAGTGTAACGATCTCATAATTCATATCCGGCAATGCGATCTTTCTGTTATAGAAATGTTCGATCGCCTGCCAGTTACGGAACATATTTAACTCATAGGTTTCGCCGGCTTTCATGCTCTTGTAACCCTGATTGTTAATGTTCATGTAAATATTGGCAGTATCATGCTTATTCTCGCTGTAATCTTTGATAATGGTATCTTTCTGGAACGTATCATCACCAATGAAAAGAGCTTCTTTCGTAATCGTAATAACATTTGCTGTCTGTTTAGAAGCGTCGAAGAATTTCCAGTAAGTCACACCGTCTTCATTTTTGATCCGATAAAAATGATATGGTCCCATTGACGCAGAAGAAGTTTCCTTTGCAATGCGGAACGTCCAGCTTTCCGTATCTTCATTTTCTTCTATTTTGATCGGTGTATAAAATTCCTGCGTATAATAATTGTTATTAAGTGTTTTTCCTACATCTACCGTAGAACCAGCCGGAACCTGAAATGTAAGCTCCATTGCTTCATTCACTTTACCGGAAATATAGGTATTTATCGTAACCGCACTCTTCTTTATAGAAGTCGGCATATAAAGATCGGCTTTCTCACCGATCGGCGTAAAGGTTGCCGTAACCGTATCTCCTTTGATAAAGAGACAGGAAGTTCTTTCTTTTCCCCATGAATTTGCTTTTCCCAAAGCAATCTCACGAACTTCCGAATCACTGCTTACGACATTCGCACTGACCGTATAATCAGTACCATCTACCCAGCCGCTGTTGGTACAGTACATTTCATAGACACGCTGAATGTAGAATGTATTTTCTGCATCTTCTGCAACGCTGATCTTAATACCGCCATTTAAATAATCGCTGGCATCATATCCGTCTACCCAGTAATCTCCGGGAGCTAACTCTAAATTGTAAGAAGCACCTCCCGTTAATTCTACATTTTCCAAAAGGTTGTCCTTTTTCGTCTCTTTATCCTCGTAAGAATAAAGTTTCATCGAACTGATCTGTGCACTATGGATTCCCTGAAGTGAAACATCTACCTTTCCGCCGTTTTCAGCCGCAAAAGCTGTGGTCGGAATCATGGTAAATATCATCAGAAATGCCATCAAAAATGCAAGGATCCGATGTTTTCTCATTTTTTTGTTTCCCATTGTTTGTCCTCCTTTTTCT
>CAZWLV010000185.1:0-3352 GCA_964634715.1 uncultured Lachnoclostridium sp.
CATTGATCTCTTCTACTGCAAGCTGTGCTGCGTTCATAACGCCCTGTCCGTAGATAGCTGTTCCGCCTGTTGTAGGTCCGATGCTGCCGATCTTAAATACATCTGCTGCTTCGCCTTCTACACCGTTATTTGCGGAAGTTCCTGCTTTATCATCCGTTCCACCGCAGCCAACTGTTAAAGCTGCTACCATTGCTGTGCATAAAACTGCACTTAAAAGTTTCTTTTTCATCCTTCTTCCTCCTCACATAAATCCTAAATAGAAAATTTATGAACTCGATTCTACTCCTCTTTTCTTCGTTTGTCAACAAAATCCATATTAACACTGTAACTTTTTGACGCTTTACTACATCAAAATGCATCAATCCTGATTTTTCAGAACTGATGCATTTTGATCTTAACTATTTTATTCCCACTTTCACTGGTTTTCCACAATTTCAAAACTTCTGCTGGTAAGGATCTGATCTAATTTCGGATCATAAACAACGATATTGAATCCCTTTTCATCCGGTGCATATTCCATATCATCAAACAGAATGCTTGCATGACATCCTGCCTGTGCTCCCTGACTGATGATCGAAATCCGATGCTCGTACAAACGATTTTCATAAGCCACCGTCTCTTCTCCACAAACTTCTGCATGCACCGTTCCGTTTTCCACAACTGCCAGATAACTTTTTCCACCTGCCTGTGAAACATCCCACTGACAGCCCAGCTGTTTCATCAAAGTCACGGCTTCCTCTGATAAATATGCCCCTGCATCCTGATTTACTGCAATGCAGACCACATAATCCCGTCCCACCAGTCCTGAAAGATATTCCTCATAAGTTTCCACATCATTCAGCCGAAGCTGATGTGCATAACGGTAATAATACTCTGCATCTTCCTTCCAGCGTGCATATTCCGGATCTTCCCTTTTATCAGTTACATCATATAACTCTGTCAGCCATTCACCGATCCGTTTGGTAATGGTTTCTGCATGAAATACATGGTTATGAAGCTGTCCTTTCATCTGTCTGTTCAGATCAAGGTATGGAATATCGTATTCTTCTGCCAGATCTGCTACCGCATTATAATCCGGCTGATTCTGGATATGGTCATTTGGTGTTTTTAAAAAGAGCAGATCCACCCCTTTTTGCTCACAGAGCTCTATGATCTTTTTCATATAGGTGAGTGCAAGCTCCGGAAGTTCTGAGCTTTCCGTCACCTTTGCGATCTCTTCATTAAAAACACCGCCGTCCGGAAATCCATCTAAAGACGGTGTATAGCCTTTATAAGGATTATGTTTATCCTTTCCAATGGATTTGATCGAATCTTTATCCAGTTCTGTCCACGTATCATGATATTTCGCAAGTTCGAAAATATACGGAAACCGTTCCCCTGCAGGAATAATATCAAAGATTGCTTCCAGTTTCACCGCTCCCATCCGAAGATCATCCAGATTAATATGATGGACTCCTTCATGGGAATATTCTCCATGATTGCAATAGGAAACTTCCAGAACCACCGCTTTCGGGTTTTGATAGTTCAATGCTTCTTTTATATAGTAATATGACAGATACATCGGCTGTTCATTGGCTCCGAAATCATATGATGTCATCCCGTATTCCTGCCATAAGACTGCCGGAACCACACTGGTAAACATCTGGCTCGATCCTACAAAAACAAAATCCAGACTGTCCTTTTCTTCCGCATAAAAGCCTTCTACTTTTCTGGTCGTATCATAATCAAATGTCACACGCCGGTCTTTTAAAAGCACTGTCAGACCATATAAAAGCAGCATGGCACAGATCAGAAAACTTCCTATATTCAAAGCGATCTTCCATTTTTTCATCATTTTCCTGTAACCATGATCCTGTGGCTACCTTTCCTTTCTTTTTCTAAAACTGTCCATATAAAAACTGGGTTGCATCATATCCCGGTCCATAAACACCAAACACTGCGATCAATGCGATCGCTCCCAGATAGATGCCCCATCGGATCAGGAGATGCTGACCTGCGATCATTTCCCGCACACTACCTTTTTCCTGCAAATGTTCAATAAACATTACCAATAGAATGCACAAGATCAATACCAGAAACTGACCTGCACTCACACCACAGGTATACAAAGTTCCATCAAAAAAGATCCATGGTGTTACATCTGTAAAAATACGTTTGATCATGGCAAGTCCGCTCCGTAAACTGTCTGCCCGAAATACAACCCATGACAATGTGATCAATCCAAATGTACAGATTCTCTGCCATAACACATAGAACCATGAATTTTCCTGAATTTTCAAAAGTCTTTTTACTCCGCTGCGAACCGGCATCAAAAGTTCTCCGCCAATCTGATACCCGCCTTGCATCAAGCCCCAGAAAAGATACTGAAGTCCGGAACCATGCCAGATACCACTGACCAGAAAAGTGAGCATTAAATTTCCATATCTGCGAAGTTTTCCTTTTCTGCTTCCGCCTAACGGGATATATACATAATCTCTCAGCCAGCTGCTAAGGGAAATATGCCATCTCCGCCAAAAATCTTTGATAGAAACTGCACGATACGGTCTGGCAAAATTGCTTTGCAGATGGATCCCATAAACTTCTGCAGCACCCATGGCAATGCATACGCACCCTAAAAAATCCGTATAAAGCTGAATACTGTAAAGCACCGCTGCCACTGCCAGCATTGTTCCTTCATACATATGATATTGGGGAAATACCGTATTTACAAAAAGTGCTGCCCTGTCGGCAATTACCATTTTTAAAAACATTCCCCATAAGATCATCTGAAATCCGTACCGGAATGTCTGATACTCAAATGTATGTCCCTCATACAGCTGATCCTGCATCTGTTCATAGCGTGGGATCGGTCCCTGCAGAATCTGAGGAAAAAAAGAAACAAACAGCAGATATTTCAAAAAATTTTCCTGTGCTTTTATCTTCCCCTTATAAATGTCCACACAATAAGCGATCACTTGTAATGTGTAAAAAGAAATTCCCATCGGAACTAAAATCTGAACCGCAGGAAAATGCAGTTTTTCCTGACACAATGGGTAAAATTTCACAAACAATAATACCAGCAGATTGGCAATGATCACTACTGCCAACAAGCCTTTACTTCTTTTTTCAAAATGATCCGTCCATCTTCCATATGCATACGTCGTTACTGCGGAAAACAGAAGATAAATGACCAGATATGGCACAGACCACAGATAAAACACCAGACTGGACACCAAAAGTACCATCCAGCGAAATTTTTTCGGAATACTATAATAAATGCTTACGGATAAAATGAAAAATACCGCAAATGTTAATGTCAGAAAATCCATAGATATTTCATACTTCTCCTATTTCTACTCTTCGTTTTCTAATT
>CAZWLV010000186.1:0-3335 GCA_964634715.1 uncultured Lachnoclostridium sp.
CTTCCAGCCAGTCAATGTTGTCCGGATTTTTCTCTGCATATTCATTATAAAGAAGAGAATGTCCCGGAAGGTCGATCTCTGTCAGCAGATACATTCCGTAATCTTCTGTCAGTTCTGCCAGTTCTCTCCACTGTTCTTTCGTGTAAGTCGGATTTCCCTGATAATCTTCGTTGTTATTATAATAATCTTCATTGATATTTTCAGATGGTACACCTACATGCTTTGTCTCTGAAACCAGACTTGGGAATTCTTCACTTTCCAGACGATGGAATCCTGCATGGGATTCATAAGTTGCACCATTGATATTGGCATTATCATTATCATTGATATGAAGATCATATTCATTCATCTTATACCAGAGCATGATCTTTGCATAATCCTGAAGCTGTTCATAACGATACGGTGTACGTGCGATATCCAGTTTGATACCACGCACTTCATATGCCGGATAATCTCTCATGATTCCTTTTGGAACATTTGTATGAGCTTCATCCATCCATAAGATCTGTTCTACCGTGATCGTTCCATAAATACATCCTGTATAAGTTGGTGCATAAATATGGATTCCTTTATCATTTGTCACCATCAGATAACCTTCTTCTCCAAGGTCATACTGATCTGCATCTTTCAGGGATTCAATATAAATGTCATGCGCACTTTCCGGTGCAGTTCCTTTTTTGATCTCCGGTGTGATGCCTGTGATCTCTGTCAGGTCTTCCTGCATATTTTTTGCAGCTTTTGCCAGATTGACACCTGCCGCATCATTGATGATGATCTTCGAATCTTCCGTTAAAGTAAAATCACCTGTGTAACCATACCATTCCTGAATGGTCGGGATCACTTCCGGTTTTTCATTCTGTTCTTTTACTGACGGGAACCATTCTGACGGATAGTTTTCGCTGTGATCCGGTACAGTAACCGTTTCGTTTCTCTGTGCACCGGATTCATCTTCCACGAGAAGAACAACGTCTCTCTCTCCGATGTTCCATTCACTGTAAGTTCCATCATTAGACACTACATTTTCCAATGCACTTCCGGTAACGGTATAATCCGGTTCATAATCATTGCTGCCAAAGATCTGAATCTCTCTTAAGTTTACGTTATTTCCCGGTGCCTGTGCATTAACTTTTTCTACATAAAAACGCACATAACGGCTAAGTTCCGTTTTTTCAAGCTTCGGGTTGGAGGTCAGTGTGATCGTATCTGTATTTGCTGCTGTATCTGCAATATCCTGACCATCTCCGTTTTTTACAAAACCGTTATTTGACGGACGTGATACAGATACAACCGTCTTCCACGAATCTGCATCTTCCGGTGTATCCGTTGTCTCGATACGATATGACATCGGCCATACTTTCATGTTATACCAGAGTTTAATACGGCTGACTTTCGAACCGCTGACTCCAAGATCTACCTGAAGCCACTGTGCTTTCTGCTCAGCATCATCGGCGATCTGTCCGTTTTTCATATCTTCTGAATTCCACTGCTGTGACTGGTCTGTTACACCGTCAACTGCCAATTCAGGTCCTTTGTCATTTGCTACAGATGATGCACTGACCGGACGGTTCAGTGCCAGATTGGTGTCTTCTGCTGCATTTGCCGGAATATTTCCCAGCATTCCTGCTGTCATGGAAATTGTCAGTAAAAGACTGATGATTCTTTTTCTGTTTCTCATATACCCTTCCTTTCTCCTCTTTCGGGAAGCAGGTTCTGTTAAATTTTGCTGTGCAAAAACCTGCTCACACCCAAATCCGTTTTTACGTACCTATGCTTCGGAATACATAAGTACCGTCTGTACAGCATTTTTCATACTATACAAAAACATACCTGTTCAGACGATCAAACGCTTCCTGTACCCTTGCAAACGGCAGTGCCAGATTCATACGGATCCCGTAAGCTCCATGAAATTCACGTCCGTCCTGCCAGAGAACACCTGCTTCCAGACCTGCCTTCTGTACCTGCTCTATGGTGACTCCTTTTTCCCGGCACCATTCTTCACAGTCCAAAAACAGCATATAAGTTGCCTGTGGTCTGGATACTTTCACGCCTTTCCAGTTTTTTTCTATAAAATCACAGGCATACGCAGCATTTTTCGTAAGTACCGTCTTTAATTCTTCCAGCCATTGCTCTCCTTCCGCTGTATAAGCTCCCAAAAGGGCATACATTGAAAGAAGATTCATGCTGTTATAATGACTTAAAGAAGATTCTTTTTGAAGCCGGTCACGCAGCCAGTGATGATATACAATATGATAACTTCCGATCAGACCTGCCAGATTAAACGTCTTTGACGGTGCATAAAATGCGATCGTACGCATTTTCGCATCCTCCGAAACAGACTGTGTCGGAATATGCTGATGGTCTCCCAGATAAAGATCTGACCATATCTCATCGGAAATGACATAGACATCATATTTTCGAAAGATTTCCATCGCTTTTTCCAGTTCCTGACGTTCCCACGCTCTGCCTGTCGGATTGTGAGGACTGCACAAAATCGCTGTATGGATCTTTTGTTCCACGATCTTTCTTTCCATGTCTTCATAATCCATACGCCATACATTTTCTTCATCCTGATATAAAGGACTGTGTACTAACTCATATCCTGCATTTCCCAATGCCCCGGTAAAGCCGACATAAGTCGGTGAATGTACCAGGATCTTATCCCCCTTTGAGCAAAGGACATTCGCAGCACTTACTACGCCGCCAAGAACTCCGTTTTCATAACCGATACATTCTGCACTTAAGTCTTTTACCTGATTGCGTTCTTTCTGCCAGTCTATGATCGCCTGAAAATATTCTTCACGAGGCGAAAAATATCCGTATACCGGATGTTCCAGACGTTTTTTGATCGTATCCGGGATCACCGACGGTGCTGCAAAATTCATATCTGCTACCCACATCGGGATCGCATCCAGTCCTTCTTTGATCGGAACTCCAAAATATCCGGTTCCGTCGGCACGTTCCTGTTTTGGAATATCTACTGCCAGTGCATCCATTCCGTCACGTTTGATGACGGTTTCAAAATCGTATTTCATATGATCGTCATACCGTTCCTTTTCTTTTATTTGTTCCACGGATCAATTCTTTTTTATCCTGTAAATATACGGCTTCGGGAAACCCGAAGCCGTATACTCCTCCAAATCGGTCTTGGAATCTTTTTATTATTTTACAGTAACAAAGCTGTCCAGTGCAAATACTGTTTTTACAGTATCATCTGATACAGCACCCACTCCGCCCAGTACATAACCGGATGCGATACCGTTTGCTGCTACGTAATCTGCTGCTGTGCTTTCCGCACCTTCCTTTGTTAATACCAGTGGTGCATTTAATGCTGCTGC
>CAZWLV010000187.1:0-1831 GCA_964634715.1 uncultured Lachnoclostridium sp.
TGTTATGATAATATTCGATCGGTTTCTGAACAGATTCACCAACTGCCTTATATCCTGCAAAATGGATCACTGCTTCAATGTCATGTGCATCAAAGATCTTGTTTAATGCTTCTCTGTCAAGAATGTCTGCTTCGTAAAAAGTCACTGTTTTTCCTGTGATCTTTTCCACTCTTTTGAGTGCTTCCGGGCTTGCATTATAAAGGTTGTCTACTACAACAACATCATATCCTGCGTCCAGAAGTTCTACGCATGTGTGGCTGCCGATAAAACCGGCACCGCCTGCTACTAAAATACTCATTTTTTCAAGTCCTCCTAGAAAGAAAATCTATTAAAACAGCCGTTTTTGCCAAAGCGTTTTTTGCTTTGGCATTCAAACAGCAATTCTTCAATATCCGGTTACTGTACCGTCTGGTTTCAGTAACTAAAACAATATCCTTTGCCCTGCAATGGATCTTATAATACTTTCATACCGCCGTATTTACGGATCTTCAGCACGTTACATGCATCTTTTCCGAATACCTGATCCATAACTGCTTTGTATTCTGCAACTGCTTCATTTTTTACAAATGCCTGGATCGTTCCGGCAAAGCCGCCGCCATGAACACGGCATACGCCATTGTCACCAAGAACGCTTTCGCTGATGGCAAGTGCGATGGAAACGTTCTGATGCTGTACATCATGATTGGTATAAACGTTCTGTAAGAATTTATAAGAAGAATCTCCGGAAGCTTTTACTGTGCGTAAAAATCCTTCAAAATCTTCTGCTTTTAATGCTGCAACTTCCTGCTGTACTCTTACGTTTTCATTTACAAAATGGATCGCACGAAGTAATGCACGGTCGCCTGCCTTTTCACGTACTTCTGCGGATTTTTCGATCAGTTCTTCCATGGTCACGCCATGAAGCACTTCTTTTCCGAAAACTGCCGCTGCTGCTCTCATTTCTGCCGGAACTGCTGCATAGTCCGGTGTCAGATCTGCATGAGAACCTTTGGTATCTGTGATACATAAGCTGTAGCCATATTTTCCGAGATCACAGCTGACACCTTCGATCACCGGATTTTTCTTATCTGCAAAATCAATATGTACTAAATTACCAACAGAGCTTGCTGTCTGATCCATCAGTCCGCATGGTTTTCCAAAATAAACATTTTCTGCATACTGTCCGATGATCGCAATATCTACTGCTGAGATCGTCATATCATTATATAAACCGGAAACGATGGTTCCGATGATCGTTTCAAATGCTGCTGAGGAAGAAAGTCCTGCTCCGATCAGTACATCACTTGTAATATAGGTTTTGAATCCGCCAAGCTTTCCGCCATGTTCTTTGATGCCTGCCAGCACCCCTTTGATCAGGGAAAGAGTGGTTCCTTCTTCTTCGTCTTTCTTTTCCAGATCATTTAAATCTACTGTGATCAGAGGATAATCTCCGGATACCACCTGTACTACCGCTTCTTCTACCGGCTGTACGATCGCGATCGCATCTAAGTTTACGGAAGCAGCTAAAACTTCTCCGTTCTGGTGATCTGTATGATTACCGCCAATTTCGCTGCGTCCCGGTGCACTGTAAATAGAAACATCTGCTGCACCAAAAAGTTTTTCAAACTGCTCAATGGCTGCGACATAACGTTCTCTCTGATATGCAAGCTTTGCTTCGTCCAGATAAATGTCCATTAAAAGATCATCTTTCGCACCACCTGCAAATAATTCTTTTAAGTTTTCTGTAGTCATTCTACAATACCCCCATATTATTTTATCATATTTATGGTAATTCTTTTTTTGTTACATGTCAACAAAACATTCTATGATTTTCTAAGCATTTTATCATTTT
>CAZWLV010000187.1:1931-3333 GCA_964634715.1 uncultured Lachnoclostridium sp.
CTCTGTCATCGGATCACTCTCAGTTTTTCTTTTTCCAGATACATGACTGCCTCTTTATGATATCCGAAATTTTCCCCATCTGCATGCATTGCCAATGGTCTTTCTGCACGTAATGTGATCTTTTCTCCACGTTTGATGGTAACGCCTTTGACAAACCGGTGCCAGCCCTTATATGCCATCGGAAGAACCAGTAAGATCTTTGGCTTTGATACACTGTCTACCACACAGATATCCAAAAGATCATCTCCCCAGTCTGCTGACGGACACATCATCACACGGCCGCCCTCATAAGGCGTGTTCATCACCGCATTAAAGAAATTCTTTTTATATCTTACCGGTTCCCTGTCATCGATCTGAACTTCTACCGGACAGGTACGAAAAGCAAAGATCTGCTTTACTGCAATGAGCACATAGCTGAATTTTCCAAGTTTGATCTTATTTAACATTTTTTTCAGTTTCGACACTGCTACTTCATGGCAGACTGCTGCATCCCAGCCCATACCGCTGCTGACTGCAAAACGTCTTCTCACACCTTCGGTTTCAACAACACCGATATTCATCAGAAGATGATTTTTATTTTCCAAAATATGTTCCATCGCTGTCATCGGATCTGAGCATAACCCAAGTCCTCCTGCCAGATCATTTCCCGAACCGGTCGGAAGATATCCTAGGATCGTATCCTGAATCCGAATGATCCCATTCACTACTTCATTGACCGTGCCGTCACCGCCAAGCACTACGAGAACATGTTCTCCCGGCTCTTTTGTCAGTTCTCTGGCCAGCTCTGTTCCGTGTCCCTGTCTTTTGGTAAAATGTACTTCATAATCAATCCCGGAACTTTTCAGCACTTTTTCTGCTTCCTGCCAGATTTCTTTTCCTCGTCCGGTCTTTGATGCCGGATTTACAATAAACTGCAGTTTCATATCTTTTCCCCAGTCTCTGTAAAAAAGGGAATGGTTTCCCATTCCCTTATGATCATGTTAATTTGTTGCATGTCGCTTTTTACGTATTATTTTACGATCACTTTTCTAAAGTTTTTCTTTCCTCGTTTTAATACGATGCCTTCACCGATCTCTTCTGCTGTATAAGCTTTTCCGATCTCAGTTACTTTTTCTCCGTCTACAGAAACACCGCCCTGCTCTACTGCACGTCTTCCTTCACTTCTTGACGGAACCAGACCGGATTTCTGAAGGAGTGTGATGATATCAATGCTTCCTTCTGTGAAATCATCTGCTGTGATCTCTGCTGTCGGCATATTTGCAGCATCTCCTGTAGAGAATAATGCTCTTGCAGCATCCTGTGCTTTCTGTGCTTCTTCTTCACCATGTACCAGTTTTGTCAGCTCATATGCAAGGATTTCTTTTGCTTTGTTTAACTGGCTTCCTTCCCAGTCATTCATGGC
>CAZWLV010000188.1:0-3294 GCA_964634715.1 uncultured Lachnoclostridium sp.
AAAGAGCTGTTCGGTGTATCCAGTGTTAAGGAATCCCAGCAGATCGATATGGTCATTCGTCTGGAAGAGTGGAATAAAGAAAAAGAATATGACAGACTGGGGCTTACGGAAGAATATACAGAATTCCTTGGCTGTAAGGTGGTATGTCATTCCCTTCCGGTCAGACCGGGACGTAACCTCGCAGTGATCGTGGAAACAGCGGCAGCGAATAATCGTCAGAAAAAACTTGGTTACAATGCGGCACAGGAACTTTACAGAAGAGTGCAGGCAAGTATTGAGGGGAAAGGAAAAGGTACATTATAATGAAAAAATATGTTTTTGGTGTTGATGTTGGCGGTACGACCGTAAAAATGGGTTTATTTACAGTTGACGGAGAAGTACTGGATAAATGGGAGATCAAAACCCATACAGAAAATGGCGGCGAAACGATCATTTCTGATATTGCTGCATCGGTGAATGCAAAATTAGCAGAAAAAGAGATTTCAAAAGAAGAAGTTTCAGGAATCGGTATCGGAATTCCTGGACCGATCGATGACAATGGAGTTGTGCCTCATACAGCAAACCTTGGCTGGGGTTATAAAGAAGTAACAAGAGAACTCTCAGAACTGACAGGATTGGTATGCAAAGGCGGCAATGATGCCAATGTTGCTGCACTTGGAGAAATGTGGAAAGGCGGTGCAGCCGGATATTCAAACGTAGTTATGGTTACACTGGGAACAGGTGTCGGCGGCGGAATCATCATCGGCGGCAAGATCCTGACAGGTTCCAATGGTGCCGGCGGAGAGATTGGACATCTTCATGTGGATGATCATATTCCGGGACAGTGCGGTTGTGGAAATCATGGCTGTCTGGAACAGGTTGCTTCTGCTACCGGTATTACGAACCTTGCCAATCGTGCACTGGCGGAAAGTGACAAGCCATCGATGTTAAGAGATGGTGAAGTATCAGCCAAAACGGTATTTGATGCAGTCAAAGCAGGAGATGAGCTGGCAAAGGAAGTTGCAGAGCAGTTTGGAAAATATTTGGGAACAGCTCTTGCCAACATCACAGCAGTAGTAGATCCACAGGCGATCGTCATCGGCGGCGGTGTTTCTAAAGCAGGACCGATCCTCTTAGAATATGTGGAAAAATATTATCAGAAATATTGTTTCAAATCCTGCAGAAATGTTAAATTTGCTCTTGCAACCCTTGGAAATGATGCAGGTATTTACGGAACAGCTAAATTAGTGATCTAATGATAAAGTGCGGTATAAAAAATGATTGGCAAAAAGATAAAATCTGTTTATACTGTGCATACTGAATAAAAGTTTGAAAGAAAAAGGAGAATTTTATTTTATGAAAAAACTGGTTGCTTTGATGCTTACACTGACTCTTACAATGGGGCTGACAGCCTGCGGAGGAGAAAAAGGCAGCGAAACAGCAAAAAATGATACAGAAGGAAAAGCTGCTGTTGATATTTTCACAGATGTGTGGGGTGCTTACGGTGAGGATGAAAAGTTTGCATTGTCAGGCGGTGATTATGAAAATATTGTTTCAGATGCACCGGGAACAGTAGATGTGTCCAATGCAGATGCATTAAATACATTATTAGGATTTCCGGCAGACAGTGCAGAGCTGATCGATGACGGAGCTTCTATGATGCACATGATGAATCAGAACAATTTCACAGCAGGGATCTATCATGTTACAGATGCAGAAGAAGTACAGGCAGTAGCAGATGCATTAAAAGAAAATATCATGAACAGACAGTGGATGTGCGGTTTTCCGGATGATCTGGTGATCTATTCTGTTGGAGAAAATTATGTAGCAGCTGCTTTCGGTCTGGAAGAAAATATTGACAGTTTCCAGAGTCATTTGGAAGAAACTTATGAAAGCAGCGTTCTTCTCTATGATGAAGATCTGACATTCTAGGCGAAATTTTAAATCAGATTTCGTAAAACATTCTGCTGTTTTTGATAGGCATTTGCTGTGAAAGAGCAGTGGATAAAAAGGATTGGAACTTTATGTTATTTTCGAGTATTCCATTTTTATACTATTTTTTACCATGTGTGCTGATCCTTTATCACATGGTACCAAAAAGATTTCAAAACCTGGCTCTCCTTTTGGTGAGCCTCGTTTTTTATGCATGGGGGGAACCAAAGTATCTGTTTTTGATGCTGGCAATGATCCTGTTATGTTACCCTTCAGGGATTTTGATCCAGCGATATGGACAAAGCAGCAAGGGAAAATGTTTCTTTTTCGGAACACTTACAGTCTGCATCGGTACGCTGGCATTTTTTAAATTTTCAGAGATCGCATGGCCCATCGGGATCAGTTTTTATACGTTTCAGCTGATCAGTTATCTGGCAGATGTTTACAGGGGGACACCGGCACAGAAAAATCCGGTCAATCTTGCAGCTTATGTGACGATGTTTCCGCAGCTGATCGCAGGTCCTATCGTTCGGTACGGAGATATTGAACGGCAGTTGAGGGAAAGAACTTATAGTGCGAAGATGTTTCTCTCAGGAATCCAGAGATTTTTGATCGGATTAGGAAAGAAGATCCTGATCTCGAATGCACTGGGAGAATTTTGTGAGATTTTCCGGTCTTCTGAGGAAAAGTCTGTGATTTATTTCTGGCTGTATGCAGTTAGTTATACATTGCAGATCTATTTTGATTTTTCCGGTTACAGTGACATGGCGATCGGTCTTGGAAAACTGTTCGGTTTTGAATTTATGGAAAATTTTAATTATCCTTATATTTCAAAAAGTATTACCGAATTTTGGAGAAGATGGCACATTTCTTTAGGAAGCTGGTTTCGGGATTATGTGTACATTCCGCTGGGTGGAAACAGGGTATCGAAAAAACGCTGGTATCTGAATATTTGTATTGTATGGTTCCTGACCGGACTGTGGCATGGTGCCGCATGGAACTTTATCTTCTGGGGAATGCTGTTTGCAGTGTTACTGGTCATGGAAAAACAGCTCATGATGATGAAAAATGCAAAAGAAAAGAACTCTTCAGGTCATGTTTGGAAAAATGAAACAAAGAGCTTTGGAAAAACGGTGTTCTGTCAGGTTTTGCAGCACGGGTATGTATTATTTTTTGTGATACTCAGTTTTGTGATTTTTAATGCATCGGATCTAAAAGAAGCATTTTCCTATATCGGTGCGATGTTTGGAGCAGGAAACTATCCATTGATCAGTGCAGAATGCAGTTATTATCTGAAAAGTTACGGCAGATTGCTGTTGATCGCGATGATCGGAGCAACACCGCTGCCCAAAATGTTAGCTGAAAGGGCAGTGCAGACAAAAG
>CAZWLV010000189.1:0-3294 GCA_964634715.1 uncultured Lachnoclostridium sp.
CTTTCATACTTGTGTTCATGCCGGGTGCGCCCCAGCTCTCCTTTCAGTCGTGCCATGTCTACCGGCACAAACGATGATGAATGCTTTGTTGTAAATTGACATATTTTCGGCTCCTGGTTCCTTTTTTCTTGTTTTTGTTTTATACTGGTAGTGATGCCGGTACACTACAGAGCACGCCATAACGTCTGGAGTTCCAGAAACCGAATACTTATAAGTTGCAGCCATCCCCTTTGCACAAACGATTGGCGCTATCAAGCCCGGATACTTATGAATAAATCCAACGTCTATGTATGGATTCCCGCAGGAATGGCAGTCAATGCCGGTATCTCCTTCAGCTCTGCTCCCTAACATGAGAGGAGGTATTTTATGGCAGCTTTTAACAATGGTACAATGCGCGCTTTTACCAACAATGGCAAATACACCACGGATGAGTTGGAAAACGTAAAGCTGGATGACGGAACCCGCATTGTCACATCCCCTGTAACTGACATCAAACGTCCTGTATGCGCAGGCATTGATGTCCACAAGTCTGTCCTTATGGCAGCTGTCTGTGTGACAGACCCCAGTACCTTAAAAGCCGTTTTTTACGTGAGGCAATTCACATCCTCCAACAGCGATATCCGATGCATGGCGGAATGGTTCTCTTCCTACCATGTCCTGGATGTCTGCATGGAGTCGACAGGCAAGTACTGGATCCCAGTCTATGACATACTGGAGCAGAATGGTCTAAAACCCGTTCTGACACACCCAAAGTACGTGAAACAGGCCAAAGGCAAGAAGACCGACTTCCGTGACGCGATTCATATCGCGAACCTGTTCCGGATGGATCTGGTCGTGGCATCCTTTATCCCACCGGCTGATATCCGCGACCTGCGGGAGTTATGCCGTTACCGGCTGAAGCTCACTTACATCAGGACTTCGGAAAAGAACCGGTTCCAGAATTCCATGACGATCTCAAAGGTACGGCTTGATTCTGTTTTTACTGATCCCTTTGGTCGGTCGGCAAGTGACATCATGTCCTACCTGATCGACACAGACCCCGATGATGTCAGTGACGATAAGATCCTCAGTTTTGTGAAACAGGGTGTCAAAGCTTCTCCGGAAGAGATCCTGGACAGCATACATGGCTATGAGTTCATCGGTGTCCAGCGTGACAAACTCCAGGTCATCAAAACTCACATGGACGACCTGAACAAATGCATTGCCATGATCGACACCAAGCTCGCATATTATCGTCAGAAATACTGCAAGATCATCCAACATCTGGTGTCCATGGTCGGCGTGTCGGAGGAATCCGCGCTCTATATCCTCGGGGAGATTGGCACCGACATGTCCGTATGGCGTGACAGTGCTTCCCTTGCTTCCTGGGCAGGGCTTGCTCCGGCGAATAATGAAAGCGCTAAAAAGAAAAAATCCACCAAGATCGGCAATGGCGGCCATTACCTGAAGCCCCTGCTGGTGCAGTGTGCACTTGCTGCTATCAAAAGCACAAAAAAACAGCCTTATTTTTACTACAAATATGTGTCACTGAAAAAACGTCGTGGGCACAAAAAGGCAATCATCGCCATAGCCAGAAAAATGCTCATATCTATCTACCATATGATCAAGGAAGACGAAGACTTCCACCCTATCGATTATGAGCAGGTCGTAACCCGTAAACACAACACAAAAGAGCTGAACTTGAAAAATATCATCGAATTCCTTGGGGAGCATGGAGTCGATGCTGAAACTATCCGCATGGTTGAATCACAGTGCACCGGAGATACAATGGGTGGAAAGGACACAGAACCTGGCGAAAAGGCAGAGGTTCAAAAGAAAAAGCAACCTAAACCAAATGCCGACCCAACAACTCCAACGCAGGAAACTGTGAAAAGAAGAGGTCGACCTCCGAAGTCTGCCCAGACCAAGGACCAGCCTCTTAACCAGCCTGCGGTTGCTACAGCATAAGATTAGATTGCTGTAGCCTATTGTACCATATCGATTACCATTTTCCAAGTCTGCCCATGAAAAAAATGGGGAGGTCTGTTCTTTTATGCCCTTCATGGTCTCGCAGACGATAGTTCGCATTCATACTTACTATTTTATTTCCGGAAGGCTTGCTACAGCCATAGACTGGCCTACCCGGCGGAAATACTCGTCCGGAAGTGTCAACTGGAATTTCGCCGCAATTTCCGGATATTCTTCATTCAGAACCTGCTGACAGGTTTCCATTAATAAATCGCCGCCTTTTCCGCTCATAACACGACCTAAGAGCAATACATAGCGGAAACCGTAAAGCTGGTAATAATAAGCAAGTGTATGACCAAGGTACACGCCGATAGACTGATAAATATCTGCCGCCCGCTTATCATCCTCTTCCATAAGCTGCTGAACAGCTTTCAGCTTCTGCGCCGGAGCCGCAGCCTCATCCAACTCTATCCCTGCTGCCGGAGCCAGCTTGATCACACCATCCTGTGAAAAATATTTTACGCCGCAGCCGATATCGCCGGACCACTCATCCACCATTGCATTCGGATTTGCATCCACAGGAACGAATGCCAGCTCATTCAGCCATCCGGTAATACGTCCCTCTTCGTCCACATAACCTCCGGCTTCACTGGTACCCATAGCAATACCTAAAACATTATTATCCTTCAGGCTCAAGGTTCCGGCCAGTGCAGACACATCGCCATCATTGGCAACAGAATACGGGATATCTCCAAACGTATCTTTTACGGCACGGATATAGATATCTTTTACTTTTTCTTCAAACAGATCTTTTGGCACCTTATTGAACAGAGATGCGACCATGGTACGGTCATTAATAAAAATACCTGCGGAAGAGATGCCCACAGCATCTACTCTCGGCATATGCTCTGCAGCAGCTTTGAAGGCAGAAACAATACCGTCATAGTGGTACTCAGGATCTTCATTCATCTTTGGATACCATACCACCTCTTCCGAAAATACAGTCTCTCCGTCAATCACAGCGGATACCTTACGGTCACTGCCACCGGCGTCAAATCCGATACGGCAGCCTTCCAGATGTCCGCCCATTGCCTTTGGCGCATCCTTTGCCTCCGGCACTTCATCGCAGAAAAGTACCTCAAATGAGTGCTCATATACACCTGCCATAAAATCCCAGTCAAATGCACGCGCTCCGTCTGCACTGTAAGTGGCAGCAAGATAATCATAAATGTCTTTATCTCCGGCAACGTAGATGCGAAAACCTCCTTTTAGCCAGAGAATAGTCTTCACACGACGATAAATATAGTAGCAGTTCGCCTCTCTCATATCTGCATTTTCATAAATCTT
>CAZWLV010000190.1:0-3283 GCA_964634715.1 uncultured Lachnoclostridium sp.
GAAACTGTGCAATCTGACGAAAAAAAGAAAAAGTAATACAAGAAATCGGTGTATGATTTACAAGAAATCTGTAAATATGTTACAATCCATAAGATATTAGGAAACAGTTTTTCAAAAGAAACAAGGGGGATTTCAAAATGAAAAAGAAAGTTTTGAGTTTTCTGCTTGCATCAGTGCTTGCATTTGGAAGTTTATCCAGTATGTCCTATGCAGCAAGTACGATGGAGTGGGGCGTAAGACCGGAAGATGGGGTTACGGAAGAACAGCCATTTGCACCGGGAACAGGCGGAAGCAGCAACTTCCGTATTCCATGTCTGACTACATTAGATGATGGAACACTGGTAGCAGCATGTGATGCCAGATGGAATCACGGTTCCGATGCCTGCGGATTAGATACGATCGTATCTTATTCAAAAGACAATGGTGCAACATGGAATTATACATTTGCCAATTATCTTGGAGACAACGGTAATCAGTTCAGTTATAATTCGACGGCATTTATCGATCCGGCGATCGCAACTGACGGAGAAACCGTTTATATGATCGCAGATTTATATCCGGCAGGAATTGCGATCAATACAACACCGGATACACACAGACCGTTGACGGGAAGTACCGGATTTGATGAAGATGACAATCTGATCCTTGCAAAAGCGACAGCAAGTGTAACAGGAATCTCTGCTTCTTCCGCACGTATCAGCCAGCCGTTTGATTATCATCTGGAAAAGATCGAATATGCGGAAGATGATGATGAATCTTACTATCTTCTGATCGATAAAGACGGCAATGAAGTAGAAGATTATACGATCGATGCTTACTTTAATATTAAGGGTGATGATGTAGATACGAACCTTTTCTGTGCAGATTCACCATATTATCCATGGCCGGCAGATTATCTTTATATGACAAAATCTGACGACGGCGGAGCAACATGGTCAGTCCCGACACTTTTAAATCTGAAAAAGGCTTCAGAACAGACCTTATTAGTAGGTCCGGGACGCGGTATCTGTACTTCTTCAGGAAGAATCTTATTTACCTGCTATGAATTTACTTATACAGATAAAAACAGTGCCTGCATTTATTCTGATGATAATGGAGAAACATGGCACCGCAGTGAATCTGTATCAGGCTGGAGTTCAGAAGCCGTTGTTACGGAAGCAGACGGAAAACTCTATATGTTTACCCGTCATGGAAACTGCTATTATGTTTCAGAAGATGATGGAACAACATGGTCTTCACCGGTATCCGTACCGAAGCCATATAACAGCAACTGCCAGCTGACAGCGATCACTTATTCTAAAAAGATCGATGGAAAGACAGCGATCCTCTTTGCTGTTCCTTCAAGCACCAGCAGCAGATCTGCAGGTAAGATCTATGTCGGCTTAGTACAGAATGACGGAAGTCTTGACTGGGCATATGAATACAGCATCAACGGTTCCGGAAATTATGCATATTCCTGTATCACAGAGCTTTCCGACGGAACTATCGGACTTTTATATGAAAGTGCCGGAACACAGATCACTTATACGAACCTTGACATTGCAGATATCGCAAAAGATGCCAGTGTAGGAAATATCTGGCTGGAAGGAAAAGACGGTATCGTAGGAACGATCAATGCAAAACCGGCAGCAGAAATGACTTATACGGTAAAAGGTGCCAAAGGTACGGTAAAAGCAGAATCCAGTGATGAAGCTGTTGTGACAGTATCCGTAAAAGGCGATCAGCTGACTGTAAAAGCTGCCGCAGATGTGCAGGGACTTGGAGAAGCACAGGTGACAGTAACGGTAGGCGATGATACTGTTGTAATTCCTGTTTATGTAACAGCAGAGGAAAATTATGAGATCGTAGAACTGAGCATGGGCCAGTCTAAGACTTATAAAGACACGACAGGTTATTATGTAAATACAGATTTATCTTCTGTTGATGAAACTGTTGCAAAAGTTACTTTAAGCGGTGAAGCAGCAGATACTGCAAATCAGGGATTTAAGGTACAGCTTGCAACTTCCGCAGGAAACTTTAACGGTGACTATGTGAAGGTAGATGACTGTCAGTATACATTTACAAAAGCTGCGGATGATACCTATGTAGTTTCAGGAACTGCTTCCGACGGCACGACGGTGTATTTAAACCTTGGAACTTCAGGAAAAACACCAAACCAGACAACTTCAGCAAATATCAGTGTATTAACAGCAACCGCAGGTGATACCTTTAAATTAAAAGATGTAAGCTATTCCGGCGGAACGCATCTGCATTTCTATTATAATAATACATCGAAACTTCATTTCGACAGATGCGGAACTTCCTGCGGAAAAGGTGATGAAATCCTTCTTTATAAGAAATCAGCATCTGCACCGGCAGATTCCAAGATCGCTGGATATGTGCAGGTAACAAGCCTTGATGAAGTAACAGACGGCGGAAAATATCTGATCGTAGGACGTGCAGAAGACGGAAATCTTTATGTGATGCGTCCGGCATATGATGCATCAGAATATGAATATGTTGCAAAAGTGGTAGATCAGGATTCTATCGCAGTTTCTACGGAAGGTGTGACAGAGATCAAGATCGAAGCGGTAGGTGAAGGTTCTACAGATGTAAAAGTAGGCGAAACTGCTTATTTTATCAGAGTACAGAATGAAGTAAAAGAAGTTGCATTAGAAGTAGGCGAAAGCTTTGTAGCAGCAGGCGAGATCAACCGCATGGATGAATCTCAGAATGTTGTTCTGGTAGAAGCAAATAAAGATGCAGCTCCATATCGTATGGCAGAAACCATTGAATCCGGAGAAAAATATCTGATCGGAAGTACAACCCATGTTGTAGCAAATGAAAAGATCAATGTTTCCGGTGATCCAAGCGGTCTTGCCATGAAAGCAGCCAAATTCGATAAAGAATCTTATGCAGATTACCTTTGGACAGTGACAGCAGAAGACGGCGGTTACACAATTCAGGAAGCAAATGGACAGTATTTGAACTTTACAAATAAATCCGGTAATGAGTGTGATATCACGATCGGTGATGAAGCTCAGATCGTGCAGATTCAGGCAAGCCAGAAGGGCGGATATGCGATCACAGACGGAAAATATTACTTTAATAACTTCCGGGGAGACAGTGATAATGTAGCAGGCTGGGCAGGAGATGACAATGCATGGTATTTCTATCAGTCAACAGGTTACAAGATCACAGGTGCGAAAGAAGGAACGACGGTGATCACGATCGACGGTATCAACTATAAGATTACCGTTGGTTCTGAAAAACCGGTGAAAAAAGAAGGTGTTGAAAGACTTTC
>CAZWLV010000191.1:0-3257 GCA_964634715.1 uncultured Lachnoclostridium sp.
GATTTCGAATTTATCTAACTGTGGAGCATTTGCAGAACCTGCTGTAAATGTTAATTTACCTTTTCCTGCTGTCACTACTTCAAATTCAAATTCGCCCGTATGAGTTGCCTGTGCTTTATCGTCTGCACCCATGGTTACACTGCCGGATGTGATCTTACCGTCTTTTTCTTCCCATGAGAAACCGTTTTTGCTGTCACCGCTTCTGTAAGTAACAGTTGCTTTGTATTTACCTGCTGCCGGTGCTTCATAATACAGGATCAGGGAATCTCCTGTGTTCATAGCATTGACAAATCTGCCGTTGCTTGCCCAGTCACTTTCTGTGATCTGTAATGGCCACTGTTCATTGCTTCCTGTATTGTTCAGTTCCATATGTTCAGCTTCTAAAATGTTCATATCGCCGACTTTTGACGGGAATACGAAAGATCTTGCTGAAGTATAAGTGTAGTCACCTGTCGGTGCATCCAGACTTTCTGTATCTAAGATCGTGATTCTTGCTTTTGTATTGAATCCAAGGATCACATCTTCATTTGCAGCACTTAATTCTACTGTAAAATACTGATCGCCTGTTTTGTTTGTGTTACGTCTTGTTCTGACTTTTGCTGTCTTTTCTGTTTCGCCTTCTGCGAATGTTACAGTCTGGATCAGCTCTGTATCAAAGTCGTCCTGAATTGCAGAACCCGGGTTTGGAGATAATGTAACTGTAACATCACCTTCTGTTCCGCCTACACGAACGAGTTTTACTTCCATTTCGGAATCTTCTTCCATCGTATATTTGGATTCTTCAATACCAACCATACCAAGGTTGCCGTTGTTGATCACATAAGCAGCTTCCATACCGATAGCTTTTCCTGATTTGGTAACAACCAGTTTCAGTGTATGTTCGCCATCATCTAATGTATCTGTTTCATAAATGATCTGTCCAAGAGAACGGGAAGTTCTGTAAGTATCGATGGAATCTACTTTTTCTCCATCAATATAAATGTCTGCTGTACCATGGTTTGGATCCAGTGTACCGATGATATACGCTTTTGTTCCTGTAAAGTTCAAAGTTGCATATACGGAACCGTTTGGATCACCGTTTGCATAAACGTTTGTACCATTTACAAACTGCTGACCTGCTTCTGAATGCCAGCTTCCGCTGTAGGAGAACTGATTATCTGTGATATCAATTACGTCCATTCCGCTTGGAGCTGCTGATGCAAGTTCAAATCCGCTGCTTGCTTTGTAGATACCGATTTCGTTGATCATCGGAACTGCAGGATTTGCGTTGATCGTAGATGCTGTGCTGACTGTGATCTTCACCTGATCTGCTTTTACAGCTGCTTTTCTGCTCAGTCTCTTAGCACCAACGGTAGTACCTTCATCAAAGGTCTTCCATTCCTGATCATCACCGTTGCGGTATTCTACTTTGAAGCTTGTGATTCTCTGTCCGAATTCGATAGATTCTTCGATAGAAACAACGTCAAATGTTTTTGCTTTATCAAATTTAACGATAAGGCTTCCTTCTGTTGTACCGTCATTGGTTGTCCAGTAGCTTGCATCTTCACCGTCAACTACATTCGCCGGTGTATAAGCAGCATCGTTGCCACGTACTTCTGATGCATAGATTGTAGCATTCTTTGCCATGTTGTCGCTGAAAGTTTCCTGAATTTCGTTACCGAATTCTGTTACACGTTTCAGGATCGCATCATCAACTGTACCTTTGTTGTTTGGAGGAACGTTTAACAGTAAAACACCATTGTGTCCTACAGAGTTAAAGTACATATTTCCAAGGTCTGTTACAGTCTTTGGTGTACATTTCTGTGTTCCCCAGAACCAGCCTGAAGTGATTCGTGCATCTACTTCCGGAACTGTCCACTGGTTACCGTTTTCAAAACCTTTTGTGTAAGATCCCTGTGTATTGCTGTCGATCGTATTGTTTGTTTTGTTTACTTTGGATTTAGACCATGTTTCTTCGTGAGCATAGCCGTTTTCGTTACCGATCCAACGAACGGTTGTGTAAGCCTGTGCACCGAATAACATACAGTCTGCATCATATCCGGCTTCGATTCCCTGATATTTCTGGATCGTGTTGAACCATCTTACGAAATCGTATTCCTGTGCATTAGCACCGCTACCTTTAGCACCGTCCATCCATACTTCTGTAAAATGACCGTTGTTGCCGTATTTGTCATTGCTTAAGATTTCTTCTAACTGATTGTTATAGTAATCGTTATAATCTAAGTAATCGTTGTCTTTTGTCGTTGCATTACCGTTTTCGTCATAATATCCATAACTTGGTTCGTGGATATCCCATGGAGAAAGATATAAGCCCATGTCCATATCATACTTTGTACAAGCAGCAGAGATTTCTGCAAGGATATCGCCGCCCATGCCGTCATAATCGTATTCTGCATAAGTTGTGTTCTTTACACAATAATCTGTATATGCACTGTTCCAGATACAGAAACCATCATGATGTTTTGCTGTTACGATCAGTTTTTCAAAACCTGCATCTTTTAATGTAGATACCAGTTTTTCTGCATCAAAATTTTCTGTTAATGTAAAGATCTGGGAAGGTGTCTTATCACCGTAATGTTCACCCCATTCGATCTCATTAAATGTGTTCGGTCCAAAATGACAGAACGCTGAAAGTTCTTCCTTCTGATAACGATACTGATTCGCATCCGGAATAACTTCATCCTTTGCCGGTGCTTCTGTTCCAAGATCATCTAAATCATCATCTGAAACATAACCTGCAACACTTGCTTCTGCTTTTACTGCATAGCCTGAAAATACAGATGAACCGATCATCAGACCTGCCATAAGCAGTGCCAAACTTCTTTTTTTCATAGTCTTCATGTCCCCCTTTTATTTTTTATAAAATCTGCTTTAACGACCGGTGATCTCACCGTTTTCACTGCCCGGACTTCCATGATGCTTTTCGCACCTGCAAAGACCTGCCATCTTTGGATCAGTCAAAATCCACATGACAGCTTGTCTCTCCATCGAGGATATCCACATAATGCAGATCAAACTGATCATCGCTGATCGTCATACAGCCTTTATACATGAGTTCTTCTGTTTTTTTAATGATGAAAATGTAGGTGCCGTTTTCTTTTTCATCAGCCTCTGCACTGACATCATTATAAAACTCTTTTCCGTCGATTACGCCCATATAGCCGGAATCTTTGATCCTCTGTTCGATCATTTTGTATAATTCTTCCATAAATATTCACTCCTGACTCCTGTAATCTAATAAACTATACCATAAAGTT
>CAZWLV010000192.1:0-3250 GCA_964634715.1 uncultured Lachnoclostridium sp.
GTTTATAAACCATTTCCAGAGATTCTTCGATCTCATTTTTATCTTTTCTCGTATAGGCACCCATTTTCAGGTTGTCATATACAGAGAGCTGTGCAAATACACGACGGCCTTCCGGAACATGTGCCATTCCCATAGACACGATCTTATGTGCCGGAATTTTGGTAATATCCTGACCTTCGAAAACGATACTTCCTGCTTTTGGTGCCAAAAGTCCTGTAACCGTATGCAGGATCGTTGTCTTTCCTGCTCCATTAGCACCGATCAGTGCAATGACTTCTCCCTGATTTACCTCGAAGGAAATCCCTTTGATGGCCTGGATCATTCCATAATAAACCTGTAAATCTTTTACTTCTAACATTGCCATTTGAATTTACCTCCTGCTTATTCTCCCAGATATGCTGTAATAACCTGCGGATCATTTAATACATCACTTGTTTTTCCCTGACGCAGAACCTGACCGAAATTTAAAACCGTCAGTTCTTCGCAGATCCCGGATACAAGACGCATATCGTGCTCGATCAGAAGGATCGTCATATCAAAATGGTCTCTTACAAAACGGATCGTATCCATCAGTTCCTGTGTTTCATTTGGATTCATTCCGGCTGCCGGTTCATCTAAAAGCAGGAGTTTTGGATTCGTTGCAAGTGCTCTTGCGATTTCCAGCTTACGCTGTTTTCCATATGGTAAATTTGCTGCCAGTACGTCTGCATAACCATCAAGATCAAATACCTTCAAAAGCTCCATGGCTTTTTCATTCATTGCCTTTTCTACTTTATGATATTTTGGCAGGCGAAGGATCCCTGCGATCGTAGAATAGGAATATTCATTATGAAGACCGGATTTTACATTATCCAGAACCGTCAATTTCGGAAAAAGACGGATATTCTGGAATGTTCTTGCAATCCCTGCTTTATTGATCTCGATCGTACTTTTTCCTGTAATGTTTTTTCCATCCAGCGTTACACGGCCGCTGTTTGGTTTATATACGCCTGTCAAAAGGTTAAATACGGTTGTTTTTCCGGCACCGTTTGGACCGATCAGACCGTAAAGCTGTCCTTTTTCAATCTTTAACTCAAATCCGTCTACGGCACGCAAGCCTCCAAAGGAGATTCCCAAGCCCTGTACTTCTAACATTGCCATTTTAATTGCCCTCCTTTTTCGCTTTTGCTGCTGCCAGCATTCTCTTTGGTGAATATCTTTCACGGAATTCTTTCGCTTTTGGTGCCCATGTAAAGAGCATCATCACGATCAGTACGATCGCATAGACCAGCATACGATAATTTCCAAGCTCACGGATCATTTCCGGAAGCAGTGTCAGAACCACCGCACCGATCACAGAACCACGGATATTTCCGATTCCGCCCAGTACCACATAGATCAGGATCATGATCGACTGGTTATAACCGAAGTTTTTCGGTAATGCAGTTAATGTTGTCAGGTTATGTGCATAAAGAACCCCTGCTGCTCCGGCAAGTGCTGCTGAGATCGCAAATGCCATCAGCTTATATTTTGTAATGTTGATACCCACAGATTCTGCTGCAATACGGTTATCACGGATCGCCATAACTGCACGGCCTGATCTGGAATTGATAAAGTTTAAAACGATCACCAGTGCGATCAAAAGCAGGATCACACCAATGGTAAAGGTAGAATCCTGAGGAGTTCTTGTAATTCCCTGTGCACCTTTGATGATCACTTCTCCGTCTGCTTCCATTCCAAGAGACATGGCATCTTTCATAGAAAAATGAAATCCATTGCTGTCACGTCCGATATAGAACGCATTCACAAGGTTTTTCACGATCTCGCCAAATCCCAGCGTTACGATCGCAAGATAATCACCTTTCAAACGCAGAACCGGAATTCCGATCAAAAGACCAAATCCGCCTGCTGCTGCCGCACCGATCAGGATCGCAAAAAAGAAACGGATTCCATCAGGCATCGTACCTACCGTACATTTTGAAAAAAATGCACCTACAAATGCACCGATACACATAAACCCTGCATGACCCAGACTTAATTCTCCCAAAATACCAACCGTCAGGTTTAAGGAAACTGCCATGATAGAATATACACACAGCGGTACCAAAAGACCATTTAACAGACTGGAAAGATTACCTGTAACTGATAAAGACTGCATCACGATATACGCTGCAATGACCATCCCATAAGTAATCAATGAATTTTTTGTATTTTTTTCTAATTTTAACTTTTTCATCATCTGCACCTACACTTTCTCCTGAACATTCTTACCGAGGATACCGGTAGGTCTTACTAACAGCACAACGATCAGCACCGCAAATACGATGGCATCGGACAGCTGTGAAGATATGTATGCTTTCGAAAGATTTTCGATCACGCCAAGAAGGATCCCTCCGATCATCGCTCCCGGAATTGAACCGATACCGCCTAAAACCGCTGCAACAAACGCCTTGATTCCAGGCATGGAACCTACATACGGGCTTAAAGACGGATAGGCAGAACAGAGCAATGCACCTGCTACTGCTGCAAGACCGGAACCGATCGCAAATGTCAGTGCAATGGTACCGTTGACATTGATTCCCATTAATAAAGCAGCACCTCTGTCTTCAGACACTGCTACCATGGCACGCCCCGGCTTCGTATGATTTACAAACGCCGTCAGACCGATCATGATCACGATACATGCTGCGATCGTAACGATGGTTTCTCCTGAGATCATCAGCTGACCATCTGCGAGAGAAAGGGTTCCCATAGAAACAACAGATTTAAATACTTTTGTGTCTGCTCCAAATACCAGCAATGCAACATTCTGGAGCAGATAGCTGACACCAATGGCAGTGATCAGAACCGCCAGTGAAGATCCTGCATCACGAAGTGGTCTGTATGCCACTTTCTCGATCGTTATTCCAAGGATCGTACATGCAGCCATTGCAACAAGAATTGCCAGCACCGGATGCAGTCCCAAAGATGCCATCATCATATAAATGACATAAGCACCTACCATAATGACATCACCATGGGCAAAGTTCAGCATTTTCGCAATACCGTATACCATCGTATACCCCAGGGCGATGATCGCATAAACACTGCCAAGGCTGATGCCATTGATCAGATAACCTAAAAAACTCATAGTAACACCTCTTCCATATTTCCTAATGTATTCTCCTAAAAAGGCTATGTCCCCTGTACTATCAGCAACAGGACATAATTATGCAATATTATAGCAAATATAAAAGGGATTGTCAAAATAACAATCCCTTTTTCTAACGTT
>CAZWLV010000193.1:0-3240 GCA_964634715.1 uncultured Lachnoclostridium sp.
AAGTCATATGTCCCGGTGAGTCTAAAGACGGAACAAATTCGATATGATATTTCTGACATTCTTCTACGATATCCAGAATATCTTCTTTTGTATAATATCCGTCAGATGGATATTTCCAGCCGTCGATCGCTTCCAAAGTAGAGCTTTCCAGACGGTATCCTTCATTTTCAGAGAAATGGAACTGTAAGGTGTTGATGTTCTGGTAAGAAAGATCTTTGATCAGTGCAAGGATCCATTCTTTCGTGAACATTTTTCGTGCGTTGTCCAGATGAACTCCGCGGACATCTACAGAAGGTTCGTCTGTGATCTTTCCGCAGTCCATTTTTCCATCATTTAACTGTAATGCTTTCTGGATCGTACGGATTCCGTAGAAGATACCTGCTTCTCCGGTTGCACATACTTCTGCATAGTCTCCGATGGTGATCGTATAAGCTTCCGGACTGATGTCATCGGAAGGTTCTTCCATGCGGATGACGATATCACCGGCTTTTGGTGTAGCATCGGTTCCGTAAACGATGTTCATGGAAGTTTCGGTCAGTCCAAGTTCTGTAAATTCACTTCCTAAAAGCTTCAGATCGTTTTCCAGTGTTTCGTTCATCAGAGTGAAATTGCTGGAAATGATCGTAAAACGGGAAGAATCTTTTAAAGCAAAGGTATCACCGGTTGTCTTATATTCTAATACAGATGGATAAGTAGCCATGTCTGAATCGAACATTACCGGATTTGGATCTGCTTTGTAAACGAAGATGATCTCGCCATCTTTTTCACTGTAAGTACCTGTAACTGCTTCTTCACTGACTGCGATCCATTTGTAGATCACTGGAGCTGTGAAAGAATATTCAGAACCTAAAGTACCATACATGGTGTCATCTTCTTTAATGGTATTTCCGTTGGTGTCCTGATATTTCAGAACAACTTTTCCAAGATCGCCAAGCTCTGTAAATTCACCGCATTCCGGAAGTACAGAGCCTTTTTCATATCCTGCTACATTGCCGATGGTATCTGTTAATTTAACAAAATCATCGTAGCCAAGAATGGAATTTACGGAAGTATTCCAAGATTTTGCTGCAAGAGAGCGGAGGGCACTTGCGATATCCGTATGTACAACATCTTCTGTACAGGTATCAGGATAATCACACCAGATTCCCATAGAAACGCCGGAAATTACGTCGCTGTCATCAGAAATCGTAGAACCGGAGAACTGTCCCGGTGTCCAGTTGTTATAAATGTTTTTGTCCTGTTCTTTTACGTCAAAAGAATGTGCCGGTCTGCCGTCAGACTGTACGCCGGAACGTAATACGTAATAGAAATAGGAAGAGTTGAAGTTATAAATGTTTTTATGACCTCTGTTGATAAAGGTATTTAATGAAGGAGCTCCTCCGATCCATGAAGTATGTGACCAGAAGTCAATACCGATATAATCATGAAGAGTGATATTCTGCTGGTAATAAGTTCCTTCATTGAAGTAAACACCGTCGTTGAAGATACGAGGTTTGAAGCCTTTAGAATATACGTAAGCTGCTAATTCATTGGTGTAGTTTGACATGGTATCACGCCATGTATATCCGCTTCCCCATTTTTCAACAGCGTAATTATCGAGAACCGATTTATACTGTGTGGTAAATGGAGCACGGTCATATTCCATGTATTCGTCAGCACCGATGTGGAAATCAGTACATCCTTCGAATAATTCCATATATTCATCATAGAGAGAATAAATATATGCAACGGCTTCTTCGTTTGTAACATCTAAAGCGATGGTAGAATGTTCCCCATAAACGTCTACCTGACCGTATTCCGGATGGAATTTTAAGATGTGCTGTACATGACCCGGTGTATCCAGAGACGGGATCACTTTGATACCGTATTTGGCTGCTTCTGCAAGGATTTCACGTACTTCTGCTTTTGTAAGATATTCATCGGATACGATCTGCGGATCAGTTTCGCATTCAATACGGAATCCGAGATTTTCAGCAAAATGGATCTGAAGTGTATTCATTTTGAGATAAGACATTTCACGGATCTGTCGGATAAACCAGTCTTTAGAGAAATATTTACGTCCGCAGTCTACGTGAAGACGGCGTTCAGCCAGATCAGGATAATCTACGATCGTACCATATACAAGACCGTTGTTGGTCAGCATCATAGTTTCGATCGTACGTAATGCGTACATTACGGCATTTTCAGAAGCAGCTTCGATCACAACGCCAAGATTGCTGATGGTGATCTTATATGCTTCATCGCTGGTTGTTTCGCTTGTGATATCTTCCACATCGACAAGACGGATCATGATGTCTGCCGGCAGCTGAGAGCCTGCAGGCCCGTAAACCATGGTGTGCGGATTGGAAGAAGCGATTTCTTTTTCCATAAATTCTGAGTTGATCAGTTTTACAACTTCTGCCAGACGTTCATTTTCAACGTTTGTGCCAGCTGCTTCGACAACGAAACGAGTGCCTGTCGTCACTTTCCATACGCTGTCAGCATCCGATACTTTGTAAGATTTTAAGACCGGATTTGTTTTTGCGACCATGTCGCTTTCTGTCACTGTTTTTGTGTCTGCTGCCTGCGGTGTAATGGTCAGACTGGAAAAAACCATTACGAATGCAAGAACGAAGCTGCACAATCTTTTCAGCCACAGATGGTGATTAGATGTTTTTGCTTTCATACAAAACATTTGATTTCTGTTAGCATCAGAAATCAATCCCCTTTCCCCTTTTATAGTTTGCTAATCAAGAAAAATTATATCATTTTGCACATAAGAGGGTCAATGAAAATGAGCAAAATGCATAAAAATTAAGAAAAAAATAAGATAAATAAAGAAAAAATATACAAAAAGTTATAAACAAAATAAATATAGTAGTTGCATAACGAAGAAAAAGTCATTATAATGAGCCTTGAAAGAGCAGGATCACTTTTTCTTCTTTGTGTAAGCTGCTCCAATCTCGCAATTCCCCGCCGTTCGGCGAATAAATTCCGGATTGTTAGTAAATTTTATAAAATAAGAACGCAGAAAAACTCGTTCGACCATGTGAAATGCTCTTTCTTGTCTGTGACCGTCGATATATCACGGTTTATGCTTTACGGTCAAGGACTGACAGGGACAGGATCTGAAAGATTTACAGATATAACCCCTCTATGTATGGAAACAAAGGATCCTGTCCCTGAAAAAATGAAAAACTTAAATTTTTTTTAAGGATGAAAAAAGTCGATGACGAATCTAAGAAATATGATATAATGAGC
>CAZWLV010000194.1:0-3193 GCA_964634715.1 uncultured Lachnoclostridium sp.
GCATTTCGCCTACAGAACCGTTTAAAACGCCTGCATCCTGGCTGTAAACATACACAAGATTTCCTTCGATCACTCCGTAGCCGGTTACGCAACCGTCTGCTGGAGTTTCTTTTGTCTGCATGTTAAAATCTGTATTTCTGGCAGTTACCATTCCACCGATTTCAACAAAACTGTTCTCGTCAAGTAAAGAAGCGATTCTTTTGCTTGCCAAGCTTTGTGCTGTGTTACTCATTTTAACTCCTCCATTATTATGTATTGTATAAAAATAATACCATTTTCTGCCGTCTATCATCATAACAAACTCAACGATTTAAATCAAGCGTTTCGACATTGATTCGTCAATTTTTCACATTTTTTATAACGGAGTTCTCCGATCCGCTAACCCATAAAAATCTGCCGGATCTTTTTTTCAAATGTTTTCAGCCATTTGCAAAACCGTTTCCAGAACGTTGCTTTTTCTACTGTTTCCGCTGTCTTTATCTGAAATTGTTCTACTGTTTTTCCATCAAGTTCATAAGAAATCGTTCCTACGACCATATTTTCTTCTACCGGAGCTGTTAATCCTTCCGGCATCTCTATTTTACAGGACAGTTTTTCATCCTCTTTTAAGAGATATTGGAATGTTTTTGCATCTGTAGAAATTTTTACCGTATCCTGCATTCCCCCCGACACGCTGATCTCTTTTAAGTTCCAGTTTTCTTTTCCAACAATTCTGTATTCGTAATTTTCAAACCCATGATCCAGAAGTTTTTTTGCATCTTTCCATTTATAACTCTTATGAGGATACCAGCCGGCACCAAGAAGTGCAATGATCATTGTCCGATCTCCCCGTCTGACCGCTCCCGTATAACAATATCCGGCTTTTCCCGTAAATCCGGTCTTGCCGGTGATCGCTCCTTCATAGGAATTTAATAATGCATTATGATTATTACAGGAAACATACCGTTTTCCGTTTATTTCCTGAAAGTCATACGATGGTGTTTCCGTGATCTCTAAAAATTCTTCTGCTTTTGATGAAATCCGGATGCAGTAACGCAAGATCAATGCCAGTTCTTTTGCTGTTGTCCGGTGTTCTCCCCCTTCATCCGCATCGTCAAGACCATTCGGTGTGACAAAATGTGTATTGACACAGCCAATGGCTTCTGCTTTTTGATTCATCATATCCGCAAACCCTTCCACCGTTCCGCCGATCGCTTCTGCTACCGCAGCCGCACTGTCATTGTGGGATTCCAGCATAACAGAATATAAAAGGTCTTTCAGATAATACTGTTCTCCGGATTTCCCATTCATCTGCACATCCGGCATCGACGCTGCATAATCTGTAAATGTAACGACCTGATCCGGTGTTCCACGCTCTAATGCCAATATGCAGGTCATGATCTTCGTCGTGCTTGCCATGGCATAGCTTTCCTCTCCATTTTTTTCAAACAATACCCTGCCGCTTTCTGCGTCCATTAAAACAGCCCCCATGGAATAAAGATTTTCCGGCAGCTCTGCACCATTGGATTCCATCAAAAAAACAGGACATAACAGCAGTACCAGACTGAGCACTCCTGCAATGACCTGTTTAAAAATTCTTTCTGATATTTTCATTTGATTCCTCAAAGCTTTTAGTACAGCTTATGAGAAATCTTCTTTTATTATGTTACACTCCCAGACGAATCTGAACTTCTTCTTCAGCTTCTGCTTCAAAATCAGCAATTTCTGTCGCCGAAAGTGATGGAAGTTCTGCCAGTGAACTGACTCCGAAGTTTCGCAGAAAATCTTCTGTTGTTCCAAAAAGTGCCGGTCGGCCCGGTGCATTTAACCTTCCTACTTCCTGAACCAATCCGTATTCTACCAGCTTATTTAACGCATGATCTGAATTCACACCTCTGATCTTTTCAATCTCTGCCCTTGTTACCGGCTGTTTATAAGCTGCAATGGACAGCACTTCCAGCTGCACATCGGTCAAAGCATGCTTTTTTGGCTGTTTTGCGATCCGGATCAGCACATCATAATATTCTGTTTTAGAACAGAGCTGAAATGAATCTTCCAGTTCTATAATCCGGATCCCACGGTCTTGTGCATCGTATTTATCCATCATGTTATGGATCAGCTTCCGTGTCGTTTCTTTATCATGTTCAATGGCAATGGCAATCTTTTCCAATTCCACTGCTTCTCCCATTGTAAAAAGGATTGCTTCTATCGCCGCTTCTAATTTCTGTATTTCCATATCCTCACCAATTATTCTTTCATTTCAGGCGTTTCCGACCTTATATTTTCACTGACATTTGCATCACATTTACACTGACGTGATCATAATCTCTCCGAATGTCGTTTCCTGATGGATCAGGATCTTTCCTGTTTTCATCAGTTCCAGAATCGCCAGAAAAGTAACAACAACCTGCATTTTACTTTTCTGTCCTTCCAGAAGCTTCCTAAAGGAAAATGTCTGATGTTCTTTTGCATAGCTTTCTACAAAATCCAGTTTATCTTCTAAAGAAACTTCTTCTTTCTCGATCTTTCCGAATTTGCTTCGTATCGGATCCAGCTTTTCATTCTGACGTTTCATCACGGACTGAAATATTTCATTCAGTTTTTTCAGTGTCAGATTTCCTAACAATTTTTCAATATCTACCGGTTCTATATAGCCTTCTACTTCCTCCGGTATCGTCGGCTGCTTATACATCGCCTTTTCTGCATCCTGCATACGATCCTGAAGTTCATAAGACATATATTTGTACATTTTATATTCCAAAAGTTTCTGTACAAGCTCTTCTCGCGGATCGATCTCTTCGCCTTCTTCATCTACTTCCGCCGGAAGAAGCATCTTTGCTTTGATCTCCAACAGTGTCGCTGCCATCACAAGGAATTCACTGGTCACATTCAGATCTTTTTTATCCATATTGCGGACATATTCCAGATACTGCTCCGTGATCTCCACGATCGGAATATCAAAAATATTAAATTTATTTACATCGATCAGATGCAGCAAAAGATCCAACGGACCTTCAAAATTTTCTATCTTTACTGGTAATGCCATATTTTCCTATATCCTTTAAACCGGTTCCAGATGGATCACAGATAACTCCGGCGGATTGTTAAACCGGATCGGTATCGTGTGTGTTCCAAGCCCTCTGGAAACGATCATATTTTTTTTATTGATCTCGTATTTTCCTGCACAATATTTCGGAAAAAGTTTTGCCTGCGG
>CAZWLV010000195.1:0-3192 GCA_964634715.1 uncultured Lachnoclostridium sp.
TCTGTCGGTTCAGGGAGACCTGAAATCTGCGGATAGCTTTCAGATCCGTTCCATCTGTACTGATAGTACCATTTGCTGGAACTGTCATGTCCGATATACAGCCAGTTGCTGTCATCGATATAACTATAAAATACCCCCCAGTTTGCACTTGGTTTTAATGCCATGGAGATTGTTGCTCCGCTTTCCATCGTTCTGTCCTTATCTGTATAGAACAGTGGACCTGAGGAAGAAGCGTTACCGTAGTTGTGTCCTCCTGCATTGTTGGCACCACCCTGAAGAACGATCCATTTTCTGGATTCGGATTCTCCTGCTCTGGCACCATCAAGCTGTGCTTCTTTTGCGATCTCTGCTGCCTGTGTTTCCATTGCCGGCAGATACTGCATGAAAGTTGCACATACCATGACAGCAGCTAATACATAGGCTGTCATACGTTTCAATACCTTTTTCATTTTTTTCCCCTTTCTTGAATCCATAGATTCCTTAATATACCAACATAATATAACATTAACTACATTTTTTGTACATATTTTTTTCTGTTTTTTAGATATTTTCACTAATTTTTCACCAAATCACAAAAATACCGGTCTAAAAGACCGGCAAAATTTGCACTTTTTCACATTTTTTTGTACTTTTTATCGTAAATATTGTCTCATTGTCTTTAATGCATGTTTTTCCAGACGGCTGACCTGTGCCTGTGAGATCCCGATCTCTTCCGCAACTTCCATCTGGGTTTTTCCTTCATAAAACCGAAGATCTATGATATGCTGTTCCCTCGGTGCAAGCCGTTTCATGGCTTCCTGTAAAGAAAGTTCCTCCACCCATTGTTCTTCTTTATTTTTCTTATCACTGATCTGATCCATCACATAGAGCGTATCTCCGCCCTCCGTATAAACAGGTTCATAAAGGCTGACCGGACTCTGCACCGCATCCATGGCAGCCACCACTTCTTCTTCCGGCACACCGATCATTTTTGAAATCTCCGTTACCGTCGGCTCTTTGGAATATTTCTTCATATAATCCTCTTTTGCATAAATGGCTTTGTAAGCAATGTCCCTTAAAGAACGGCTGACACGGATAGAACTGGAATTGTCTCTTAAATATCTTCTCAGCTCTCCGGCTACCATCGGCACCGCATACGTAGAAAATTTTACCATCATTTCCGGTTTAAAATTATCGATTGCCTTGATCAGTCCGATGCAGCCGATCTGAAACAGGTCATCAGGGCATTCGTTACTGTTAGAAAAACGCTTGATCACACTCAGCACCAGTCTTAAGTTTCCCTGAATGTACTTCTCCCGTGCTTCCATATCACCGGCTTTGATCTTTCGAAACAGTTCTTCCTTTTCTTCCTCTTTCAGTATCGGCAGCTTCGATGTATTGACACCGCAGATCTCAACTTTCCCCTGAACCATTTTCTGCTCTCCTTATCTGTTTAAAACTCCTAAGAAAAGCATTCCCCGGCTCAGATTTCTTTATTCGTTACTCTTACCTTTGTCCGGTAACTTTTGAAAAATCTTTTGTCACATCATTCGTATTTTACGATCTCTTTTTTTAATCTTCTGATGATCTTTTTCTCCAGTCTGGAAATATAAGATTGGGAAATTCCCAGCATATCTGCCACTTCTTTCTGCGTTTTTTCTTCTCCCATCGGATCTTTCAGACCAAATCGAAGCTCCACGATCATACGCTCTCTTTTTGTCAGTTTTTCAATGGCTTTATTTAACAGTTTCCGTTCCATTTCCGTCTCAATATCCTGATAGATCACATCTTCTTCTGTCCCCAGAATATCCGAAAGCAAAAGTTCATTTCCATCCCAGTCCACATTCAAAGGTTCATCGATCGATACTTCCAGACGTGTCTTGCTGTTCCTTCTCAAATACATTAAGATTTCATTCTCAATGCATCTGGAAGCATACGTTGCCAGCTTGATATTCTTGTCTTTATTAAACGTATTGATCGCCTTGATCAGTCCGATCGTACCGATCGAGATCAGATCTTCTACTCCGACACCGGTATTATCAAATTTTTTTGCTATGTATACCACCAGCCGCAGGTTATGTTCGATCAGGATCGCCCGTGCCTCTTTCGCACGTTCAGAATCCAGCTGGCGGATCACTGCATTTTCTTCCTCCGGTTCCAGCGGCGGCGGAAGCACTTCACTTCCTCCGATATAATGGATCTCCTGCTGTCTGCCAAACAGAATTTCGGTAAAATTTGGAATGATCTTAAATTGTATCTGATTTGGTATTGCCACTTTCACTAACATGTTTCTTCCTCCCTCTAAGCATAATGACTGTGAAGTAAAATGGAATATTGAAATATTCCGGAAAACGGCTGATCCGTGATCCCGATCATCGGTTTTTCATAGATCCGGCTGTCGTTTCCCTTTGAGATCACCATATAATCAATCTGAACTCCCTGCAGAATTCCATGTGGATTTCCTATCGTATGATAAGGAATGAGAAAATATGCCTCCGGTTCAAGATTTTTTGTAAGCAGTTCCCATGCTTCCACCGTCACGATCGATACCGGTTTCCCACTGATCGGATCTTTCAGGGTGTTTCCCGTATCTACAAACCCACGGATATGACAGCTTTGTTCTTTCCAATAAAGCACCACTTCCCGCATACCGTCTTCCTGTTTTCGATAGATCCTAAAAATCCGTTCCAGCATTCCAAAGATCATAAGCAGGATCCCGACAGATAGGAGCATTTCCCAGCCAGTGACTGAAAGCCACTGTTTTGCCACCTGTATGCCGCCGCCTAATACCAGTGTCCATAAGATCATCTGATACAGCAGATACAGGATCCTTCTGCCATCTTTTAATGGAAGACAACAGCTGATCATAAGCCCTGCCGCCGGAAAAAGAGCTGCCATCTGAAGAAGCATTCCCCATCTGAAAAATAATATGGAGACCAGCGTATTACATAACGCCACTGCCGTTCCTGTCACAATAAGCCTTCTCCATGACAATGTCCGAAAAAAGAGAACTTTGACAAAAACCAGAAACAGCAGATTGCATAGAAGATTTTCTAAAAATAACGTATCCGGATAGATCACATAATGCATTGTGTGTTTTCCTCCACTGCACCGTCATTATATAAAATGTGCCTCTGTTTTTTTGTCAAAATAGTCAGAAAATTCTTTTTTATTCATCTTCGTATTCTGACTTTTCTTTGCAAATTTTGACAC
>CAZWLV010000196.1:0-3182 GCA_964634715.1 uncultured Lachnoclostridium sp.
TCCAACGGTTTATGGAAACGCTCTTTTACGGAAAATACATATAAAAGTTCTTTTGCCCTTGTCATTGCCACATAGAACAATCTTCTCTCTTCCTCAATTTCTTCTTTCATCACTGCTTTTTGATACGGTGTAACCCCTTCATTGGCTTCCGGGATAAATACAATAGGAAATTCCAAACCTTTGCTCGAATGCATCGTACAAAGAATAACTCCGTCTTTTTTCTCCCGTTCCCGCTGCTGTTTTTCCAGATTGGCACCATATTCTTCGATATGTTCCTGCCATTCTTCTAATGTTTCATAACCTTTGGCTGATTCCTGAATTTCTTCCAAAACATCCAAAAGCTCTTCCACTTTCATCTTATGATCTAAGGCATAATCCCGTAAATACTGTTCATAACCGATCACATAACGGATATAATGAATCGCACCATACGGTTTCATCGGCTGAAGCATTTTCAGGTCGTGCTGCAAAGTCTCTATACGGTCACACATCCACGGCTTTTCTTCGTAATACTGAAGCATCACATCCCAGCTGATGATCTCATCTTCCAGACATTCCCTGCTAATATAGCGTAACGGTTTATTTAAAATCTGCAGCAGATCACTTCTCTTTCTGGAACCTTTTCCAAGTTTTAAATACGTCATCAGATTTTTTGCAATCCAATGATCATAGAGATTTGGGATCGCATCTTTCATCTGAAACGGGATATTATATTCCATCAGTTTTTCAGCAAATCCGCCGGGCTGTCGGTTAGTTCTGCATAAAATTGCAATATCACTATATTTACCACCCTGTCTGTGATAATAAAGAATTTTCTCTATCATACATTCATATTCTTCTTTTTGATTTGCAAATTCTGCAGTAATAACGGGTGTTCCTTCCGGTCTCGCAGCTTTGATCTCCTTTACAAACCGATGATCATTATGATTGATCACTTTAATGGCCGCTTCCACGATCTGTTTTCTGGAACGGTAATTGGTATCCAGCAAAATTCTCTTTGCATTCGGATAATCCTTCTCAAAGCCAAGCATGATCTCCGGTTTTGCACCTCGAAAACGATAAATGGACTGATCATCATCACCAACCATAAACAGATTGTTTCTCGGTGCCGCTAATAATCTTACGATATCATACTGCAGCTGATTCATATCCTGTGTTTCATCGATCAAAATGTATTGAAATTTGTTCTGCCATGCCCGCAAAATATCTTTTCGCTGAGATAACAGCTCATAAGTATATACCAGCATATCATCAAAATCGATCTGGTTTTGCCGTCTTAAAAGAGCTTCATATTTCTGATACAGTCTGCGAAATGATTTTGTATCACAGGATAATGCTTCATATTGAAGAATTTCCCTTCGTTCATTTTTTACACGGCTGATCTCACCAATGATATTCTGTATAAATTCAGATTCATCCTCAATTTCCAGATCCATATGAGAGATTTCTTCTTTAAAAAAACGCATTTTTTGTTCTTCTCTGATAATATTATCAGCGGAATATCCATATGCATGACGAAGCATTCCAAAAAATACAGCATGAAACGTACCAAAATTCACTGTCACATATTTTCGCTCTGTCATTGCCTGAAAACGCTGTTTCATCTCCATGGCTGCCGCTTTTGTGAATGTAATGACCAGAATCGATGACGGATCTACACCATAATGTTCGATCAGATATTTTGTACGATAAGTGATCACACGGGTTTTTCCACTTCCCGGTCCTGCCAAAACAAGTGCCGGTCCTTGAAAATGCTCTACTGCTTTTTTCTGACCTTCATTAAAATTTTCTCCCATAGGTACTCCTTGATTTCTATTACAACGTATTTTTAATCTCATTGCCGACTGAAACTATGAGAAGTACGCCTTGCGAATTTCTCAAATTATCACGGTAATCTCCAAATATGCATGCAATCATGCAATTTTTTCACTGTTCACCTAAATTCCAAAAATGGTCATTTTTACACGCTGATAAAAACAACAAGATCATTTTCTTTCAAAACAGTGGCACCGGTCGGAACGATTGGCTGTTCTTTACGAATGATCATTGCGATCAGCTGATGTTTTGAAATTTTTAGTTCACTGATCTTTTTATCGCACCATTCATCTTCTTTTGTAATTAGCTGTTCCTCTAAAATCTCACTGCCACTTGGGTTATAAGGCGTTACACTCAGGATCAGATCATCTCCTGCCAGAATTTTCGTATTTCCTCTGGTTAAAAGACTCTCTCCTTCACGTTTGATCATTAATGCCAATGATCCGGTAGGCATAGAAACATCACGGATCAGTTTATTTTCCCAATTATGTCCTTCCGGAATATGCATTTTCATCAACTGGAAAGATAACTCTTCCTGATAATCATTAAATGTCTTTCTGACATCAGACGTATCATCTACCATATCCAGTTTCATTGCAACTTTTGGCAGCAATGTTCCCTGAATCGCTACGGAAAATAATGATACCATAAACACAATATGGAACAATTCCTGTTTCATTGCTACACCGGATGCTACTGCCATAATGGCAAATACAGAAGAAGACGCTCCTCGAAGTCCTGCCCATGCGATCAGCAGACATTGTTTCAAACTGCACTTAAACGGAAGCAGTAAAAGAAACACCGCTGCTGGTCTGGCAGCCAACGTTAAAAAGACAACGATCGCCAATGCTTCCGGAATAACCGCAGGCATTTGATGCGGAAATGTCAGCAAACCGATCAAAAAGAAAATTAAAATTTGTGCAAGACTCGTTACGCCATCAAAAAAGTGAATAATTTCCGCTTTTTTCCTTACCTTATAATTTCCAGTAAATATCCCAAAAAGATAAACACTAAGATACGCATTTCCACCGATCAGACCGGTAACTGCATAACAGACCAATACAGCAGCAATCATATAGATTGTTTCTAATCCTTCAGATACAAGTTTGGTCTTCATCAAAAAAAACAATGTCATTTTTGAAAAAACGATTCCGGCAAGCACACCAAAAAGCATCTGCATTAAAATAACACCAAAAACATTTCCCGATGTTCCCGTAACTGTAATACTGACAGCTACGATCGTCAGCAAATAAGATACAGGATCATTACTTCCGCTCTCCACTTCTAATATCGATGCTGTACCATCTTTTAAATTCAATTTATTTTTTCTTAAAATAGCGAATACACTGGCGGCATCAGTAGAAGAA
>CAZWLV010000197.1:0-3166 GCA_964634715.1 uncultured Lachnoclostridium sp.
AAATTTCAAGGTTTGGTTTACAATATTCAGGAATTTCACATTTTTCTCTTGTTCCGATGCCTGTGAAACGACGGCCTGAATTTTTCACTACGTTGACATATCCAACGAATTTTTCATCTTCACGAATTGGCTGATAGAAAGGAGCAATTTTCTTTCCATATAATTCTGTCAATTTTTCTACTACTTCACGGAAGGAAGCATTGTCGATATCCATTTCAGAAATAAAGAACATTCTTGGAAGATTATATTTTTCACATAATTCCCATGCTTTCTGTGTACCTACTTCAACGCCTGCTTTACCTGAAACAACGATGATCGCTGCATCTGCTGCTGCAACTGCTTCTTCTGTTTCCCCTACGAAATCAAAATAACCAGGTGTATCTAAAAAGTTGATCTTAGTTTCTTTCCATACGACCGGTACTACAGATGTGCTGATAGAGAATTTTCTCTTAATTTCTTCTTTGTCATAATCGCTCAGTGTATTTCCATCTGACACTTTACCAATACGACTTGTCAGACCTGATACATGAGCCATAGCCTCTACTAAACTAGTTTTTCCGCTTCCGCCGTGTCCCAAAACTACAACGTTGCGAATCTGATCTGTTGTGTAAACATACATGTCGATATCCTCCAATACTTTTGCATTATGACAACCACACCCCACTACGACTGTCACTGGGTATATTTTACTAAAAAAAAATGAATTTAGCAACCTTTTTCGTTAAATTGCATAAATATTTTTTATTTTCATCTTCTATTGTAATTTTTCACCTTCTCAATTATAATGGAATGTATGTGCTTTAGTACATTTACGTGATAAAGGAGTGTTTTTATGACTAAACGACCTGAAACGATCGGTTTTATCGGACTTGGTCTCATCGGCGGCTCTATTGCAAAAGCTGTCCGCTATTTTTACCCGGAGATCAAGATCGTTGCCACTTCCGGAAGAAAAGAAACCGTAGATCTGGCACTTTCCGAAAAGCTCATTGATATCGGCTGTTATGAGGCTGATCAGAACTTTTCAGAATGCGACTATATTTTCTTATGTGCACCGGTTTCTTATAATGCAGAATATTTAAAGATTCTGAAACCGATCATCAAAAAAGACTGTATCATCACAGATGCAGGAAGTACCAAGACAGATATCCATGAAAAAGTGCGTGAACTTGATCTGGAAGCAAATTTTATCGGAGGCCACCCAATGGCCGGATCGGAAAAGACCGGTCTTGATAATTCCAAACGTCATCTGATCGAGAACGCTTATTATATCGTAACTCCTACGGAAAAGGTATCAAAAGAAGCAGTCAGAGACTATACTTCCTTTCTTGCTTCTTTAAAGGCTCTGCCCCTGATCCTTGATTACAGAGAACATGATTATATTACTGCTGCCATCAGTCATCTGCCGCATTTGATCGCTGCCGGACTGGTAAATCTTGTAAAACATAATGATTCTGATGCAGAATCCATGAAAACGCTTGCAGCTGGGGGATTTAAAGACATCACAAGGATCGCATCTTCTTCTCCTGTGATGTGGGAACAGATCTGCATGACTAATCATCAGAATATTTCAGAACTTCTGGGAAAATACATTGAAAGCATGAAAGAGATCAAACATGCACTGGATACTTCCTGCGGTCAGGAAATTTATGATCTTTTTGAAGAATCCAGCGAATACCGCAATTCCTTTTCGGATCTTTCAGCGGGTCCTATCAAAAAGGCTTATGTTTTATATGTGGATCTCGTAGATGAGATGGGAGGGATCGCTACGGTTTCTACGATCCTTGCCTGCAACCAGATCAACTTAAAAAACATCGGCATTGTAAATAACCGTGAATTCGAAGAGGCAGTTCTGAAGCTGGAATTTTATGAAGAAGAGCCTTCAAAAAAGGCTGCTGCACTCTTAAAAAAACATCGTTATACGGTTTACGAAAGGTAAGATTATGAAGTTACAATACAAACATCCATTAAAAGGAGAAGTTACCGTACCCGGAGACAAATCGATTTCCCATCGGGCAGTAATGTTCGGTGCATTATCCAAAGGAATCACGGAAGTCACTAATTTTCTTCAGGGTGCTGACTGTCTTTCTACGATCGACTGTTTCCGCCATTTGGGAATCACCATCGAAAATACACCGGAGAAGATCCTGATCCATGGAAAAGGGCTTCACGGACTGACATCATCTGACACAATGCTTAACGTAGGAAATTCAGGGACAACAACCCGTCTGATCTCCGGTATTCTTGCCGGTCAGCGATTTACGACCGAATTAACCGGCGATGAATCGATCCAGAGCCGTCCCATGAAACGTATCATGGAACCGTTACGTCTTATGGGAGCTGACATCGTCAGTCTCAAAGACAATGGATGTGCACCGCTTCGCATTACCGGTTCCAAACTGCACGGCATCCACTATCATTCCAAGGTTGCCTCCGCACAGGTAAAATCCTGCATTCTCCTTGCCGGACTTTATGCAGATGATATTACCAGTGTTACAGAACCTTCGATTTCGAGAAATCATACAGAACTCATGCTTAAAGGCTTCGGTGCTGATGTCAGATGTAACGGAAAAACCGCATCGATCTGTCCTGATCCTGATCTGACAGGATTAAAGATCGAAGTTCCGGGAGATATTTCATCTGCTGCATACTTTATCGCTGCAGGACTGATCGTTCCGGGATCAGAGATCCTCATTAAAAATGTAGGCATCAATCCTACCAGAGACGGTATGATCCGTGTATGCCAGTCTATGGGAGCTGATCTTACCTTATTAAACAAACGGGAAAATGGCGGGGAACCTGTTGCTGATCTTTTGGTACGTTACAGTGATCTGAATGCTGTGACAATTCAGGGTGAGATCATTCCTACGCTCATTGATGAACTTCCGATGATCGCTGTCATGGCATGTTTTGCAAAAGGTACGACGATCATCAAAGATGCCGCTGAATTAAAAGTAAAAGAATCCGACAGGATCGCTGTAATGACCGATAATTTATCCCGCATGGGAGCGAAAGTAACTGCTACGGAAGATGGAATGATCATCGAAGGCGGTCATCCGCTTCACGGTGCAGTGATCGATTCTCATCTGGATCACCGGATCGCCATGTCCTTTGCCGTTGCCGCACTGGCTGCAGAAGGTACGACAGAAATCCTTGGAGCCGACTGCGT
>CAZWLV010000198.1:0-3156 GCA_964634715.1 uncultured Lachnoclostridium sp.
AATGGGTGCAGACGGGTTTAACCGCTGGGCATTTGATGCATGGGTAGAAGATCCGTTAAATGATACAACACACAATGCATTTGAACCGGGTGACTGTTTTGTCATTTATCCGGATGAAAAGGATGCAAAAGATCCGGAATCGAAATCTTCCGTTCGTCTGGAACGTATGGCAGAGGGGATCCGTGATGTAAATAAACTGAAACTGATCGCAGAAGAAGTACCGGAATTAAAAAGTGCAGTCAATGCAGTATTTGCAGATATTCAGTATCAGTTAAAGACCACACACGCTTCTTACATGAGTGATGGAGAAGTGGAAAAACTGGCAGCAGAAACTGCTAAATTTAAAGAAGATCTGGCAAAACTTACCGAACAGTATATTGATGTGAAAAATGGCGGAACGGTAGATACCGGACTTTCGAAAAAGATTGCTTATTATTCATTTGATGAAGCAGATGGTCATAAATTAGTCAATGAATGGGGCGATGACCGTAATGGTACGATCGCAGAAAGTGCAACATTTGCAGAAGGAAGAGAAGGAAAAGCGTTATCGGTTAATACAGCAGGCGAAGGAGCTGTGCTGTCAGAAGATCTGACAGATCTGGACAATACAGACTGGACTGTTGGTTACTGGGTAAAAGCATCTTCGAAATTTGACAAAGAGATTTCCGTGCTGGAAGATTCCACAAAAGAAAACTCCTTATCACTGCGGCTGGCGGCAGACCGTACCAATGGCGGATTCCGTACCGGAAATGGCAATGGAGATGTATTAACTTATAATTATACATTTAAAGCCGGAAAATGGTATCATTTGACATGGGTACAGGAAAAGAGTACCGGACTGTCTCTTTATGTAAATGGTGACTTTGTACAGACCAATGCATGGACAGCTTCTAATGCGATCAAAGCACCGTTAGAAGTGATCGGCGGTACCGGATTTACCGGACTCATCGATGAAGTGAAGATTTATGGAGCAGTGCTGACCGAACAGGAAATTCAGGAAAGTATGGGCGAAAAACCGGAAGAGATCAGTATGTTAAATAAACTGACAAAATATACACTTCCTGAAAAATACCAGTCAAACGTGGAAGGTGCAGCTTCTAATGAAGAAGGAACGCTGGCAGGAACTTCCCGTCAGTATCTTGGACAGCCGGATATGATCCGTACAGAAACAGGTCGTTTGATCACTGTATTTCCGGAAGGTCATGGACATGGACCTCTGGTCATGAAATACAGCGAAGACGATGGAGAAAGCTGGTATGAAGTAGAAACACCGGAATCTTGGAAAGATTCTCAGGAAACACCGACAATTTATAAACTGGCTCTGGAAGATGGAAGTGAACGACTGATCTTAATCTGTGCGTGTCCCGGAACATGGGGAAATTATACGACAGGATGGGATTATTCATATTCTGATGATGATGGAGAACATTGGAGTGAATTTGAACATTTCTGGTCAAAATTCAGTAATGGAACGTCTAACGGTGTCATCGTAGGTATGGCGAGTCTGGTACAGCTGAAAGATGAAAACGGACAATTTATCCAGAAATGGATGGGCGTTTATCATAATGGAAGTTATGTGAACTATAAAACTTATCTGACGTTTGATGAAAATGGAAATGCCCAGTGGTCAGAACCGGAAGCATATCTGAGCGAATACCGTGATATTGAATCTTCCTATGCGATCTGTGAAGTCGGACTGTTCCGTTCACCGGATGGAAACAGGATCGTGGGACTTGCCAGAAATCAGACACATGCAGGACCGGCAACGATGTTCTGGAGTGATGATGAAGGCGAGACATGGTCAGAACCGGCAGAATTACCGGGATCTCTGGCAGGAGAACGTCATAAGGCATTATATGATCCGGTGACAGGAAAGCTTGTGATCACATTCCGTGAGATCAATTATGACCGTAACAACAACGGTGTATGGGAAGGCGGAAATGACTGGACAGCAGGAGAATGGGTTGCATGGGTAGGTACTTATGAAGATCTGATGAATTTCAGACAGGGTGAATACATGCTCGTATTAGATGAAGATTTCTCCAATAATTATTACAGCGGTGATACAGGATATACCGGTATGGTAGTTCTTGATGACGGAACGTTTATCATGGATTCTTATGGACACTGGGATAAAGAATTCTCAGAAAGCTATCAAGATCCATCAACAGGAGCTTACAATGTAACGACAGACCTTTGCTGGATCCGTCAGGCAAAATTCAATCTGTATGAACTGGAACTGGAGCTTGGTATCAGGGAAGAAGAAAAAGTAATCCGTATTTCAGGAGCTGAAAGATATGAAACAGCTTTTAAAACAGCAGATACTTATAAAGAGCTTCTTGGAATCGAGAAATTTGATTCTGTGATCATTGCAACCGGAACGAATTTTGCAGACGCACTTTCAGGAAGTTATCTTGCAACGGTAAAAAAAGCACCAATCCTTTTGACCAATGGAAAAGCAGACAATATTGCCAAGTTACATGCATATATCAAAGAAAATGTAGTAAAGGGAGGCAAAATCTATATCCTTGGCGGAAGCAGTGCTGTACCGGAATCTGTAGAAACGATCCAATCTGCCGGATATCAGGTAAAGAGAATCTCAGGTGCTTCCAGATATGAAACCAGCTTAAAGATCCTTACAGAAGCAGGAATCACAGGAAATGAAATGATCGTGGCAACCGGAAATAAATTTGCTGACAGTTTATCAGCATCAGCAACCGGAAGACCGATCCTTTTGGTAAAACCGGGTGAAAAATTAAACAGTGATCAGAAAGCAGTTCTGAAAAAGCTGAACAATGGAAAAATTTATATTGTCGGAGGAACAAGTGCTGTCAGTGACAGTATGAAAAAAGAACTGGCAGCTTATGGAACTGTAACAAGATTATCAGGTGCAACCAGATATGAAACTTCCGTGAAAGTAGCAGAAACATTTTTTAAAGATGTTCAGAAAGCTGTGATCGCCAGCGGTAAAAAATTCCCTGACGGTTTATGCGGCGGACCGCTTGCAGCAGCTTTAAATGCACCGCTGATCCTGACAAAAGACGATGATACAGCAGCGGCAGAAAACTATACATCAAAAAATCAGATCAGCTCAGGTTATGTACTTGGCGGAACGGGTGTTATATCTGATCAGACAGCAGAGCAGATATTTTTTTA
>CAZWLV010000199.1:0-3142 GCA_964634715.1 uncultured Lachnoclostridium sp.
TTAGGAAAGATTAGAGATTACACGGAGGATGAATATGGCAACGAAGAAAAGACGACGCAGAAGGGCAAAAAGCAGGATCAATCCGATGACATTTGGAATGATAGTTATATTTCTGATTCTGGTGATCATAGCATCTGTACTTTTGATCAAAAAATATTCCCCATCGAAAGAACATATGGATCTGAACCAGTATTTCCATATGGAAGAGGAGAATGAGCTTGCAATTATCGTGCAGGATACGCTGATCGAAGAAAAGGGGATCGTTTTAGAAGGCAGACCTTATGTTAGTGCAGAAGTCGTAAAGGAATATCTGAATTCCCGTTTTTACTGGGACAGTGCAGAAAATCTTTATATTTATACAACACCGACAGAGATGATCACGGCACATGTAGGAGATAAAAACTATACATCCGGAAAACAGAATACGGATACCGGTTATCAGATCGTAAAAGTGGAAGATGGGACTGCTTATATTGCATTAGAATATATTAAACTTCATACAGCGATGGATTACGAATATATGGAAGAACCGAATCGTGTCCGGATCACGAATGAGTATGGAGAAATTCCAGTTGTAACGGCAAAGAAAGATTCAGAAGTCCGTTATCGTGCAGGGATCAAGAGTCCGATCCTTACGGAAGTTCATAAAGGTGACCAGCTGTTCGTACTTGATGAAGGCGAAAATCAGGTGGAAAAATGGACAAAGGTTCTGACGGAAGACGGATATATCGGCTATATTAAGGATAATAAATTACGGGCACAGACGACGATCACGACAGTCAGTGATTTTGAAGAACCGGTATATGAAAATATCAGCAAAGATCATACGATCAACCTTGCATGGCATCAGGTAACGAATCAGGAAGCAAATCAGCAGATCCTTGGAAAGATCGCAGATACGAAAGGTCTTACCGTGATCTCACCGACATGGTTTTTTATCAAAGATGATAATGGCGGCATCCAGTCACTGGCTTCTCAAAGTTATGTGGATTACTGTCACCAGAATGACATCGAAGTCTGGGGGCTTGTGGAAAATATCACATATAAAGACCAGTTCAGTATTACCAATGTACTGAATAAAACATCTTCCAGACAGAATTTAGTAACACAGCTGATCGCACAGGCGATCCAGTATGGTCTGGATGGGATCAATGTAGATATCGAAGCACTTCCGGGAGAAGCCGGAGACGGATTTATCGAATTTATCCGGGAACTTTCTATTATGTGCCGCAGAAATAACATCATTCTTTCGGTGGATAATTATGTGCCGATGGCATATAACCAGAACTATAACCGAAAAGAACAGGGAATTGTGGCAGATTATGTCATCATCATGGGATATGATGAACATTTTGCAGGCAGTGAAGAAGCAGGTTCCGTGGCTTCGATCGGATATGTGAGAAATGGGATCGAAAAGACACTGGAAGATGTTCCGGCAGAAAAGGTGATCAATGCCGTACCATTTTACACCAGATTATGGCAGACAAATGCATCCGGTCAGTTAAGCAGTTCGGCACTTGGTATGAGCAGTGCAGAAAAAGTGCTTGCCAATAACGATGCGGTACCGGAATGGTCAGAAGATACCGCACAGTATTATGCACAGTTTGAAAATGCAGACGGTTTTTATCAGATCTGGCTGGAAGAGGAAAGATCGATCGAAGAAAAAGCCAAACTGATCAAAGAGTATGACCTTGCAGGCATTGCATCATGGCGTCTGGGCTATGAAAAAGACGAAATCTGGGACGTCCTTTTAAAATATGTAAATTAAGGATCTGAGGTTTCTAAGGGATTACTGCCATTTAAATATTGAAGGATTCCAAGGTGGATGGCCCATGCCAGTTTTTGCTGGTAGGTGTCGTCCACTAATTTTTTACTTTCGGCACGGTTGGAAAGGAAACCGCATTCTACGATCACGATCGGTGCAGAAGCATTTTTTAAAAGATAATAACTGTCATTGGATTTTTCCATCCGATGGTTCGAAGGATCGACATCCAGGATCAATTCTTTCTGGATCAGGGAAGCCAGCGTATTTCCTTCCAAAGAACCGGCAGGGTAAAACACTTGGGCACCATCGATGGATTCTTCGGGATAACTGTTCTGATGAATGCTGACGATGCAGTCGGCAGAAGCCTGATTCATCGAAGAAAGTCTCTGGATCATATCCTGCTTCTTTTTGTTCTCCGTATGCTCATCGCAGAGTCCGGTATCTTCGGTTCGTGTCATGACGACCTGAATATCCGCAGCAGTCAAAAGTTTTTCCAGTCTTTTTGCGATACTAAGATTGACATCCTTTTCCAGTGTTCCGTCGATACCGACTTTTCCGGAGTCAAAACCGCCGTGTCCGGCATCGATCACGACAATTCGTTTGCCGTCTTGGATGATCACATCATCACTGGAGACAGATCTGACACGGGTATCGATCATAATGATCGCACAGATCAGAAGAAGGATCATAAAAAAAAGACAGAGATATTCTTTATAAGTACTCATGGCAGTTCTCCGAAGGGGGCTTACAGGAAATATATGAAAAAGAAGGGAAAAATATGCGGTGCAACATTTTATTGTATGAAACGGAACAAAGTGCTATACTATGAAAGATCATGAATGACAGAAGAATGAAACGATTGCAATAAGATAAGACAGGTGAAAAATGCAGACAATAATTAAAAAAATAGATCAAAACTGCATTGATCAGGAAATCATGCAGCAGGCAGGCAAACTGCTGAAAGAGGGTGCATTGGTAGCATTTCCGACAGAAACCGTCTATGGTTTGGGAGCAAATGCACTGGATGAAAAAGCAGCAGCCAAAATTTATGCGGCAAAAGGAAGACCATCGGATAATCCGCTGATCGTACATATCGCAGATATGGAAAGTCTTGGAAGGATCGTTGAAGAAGTTCCGGAAACCGCAGTGAAACTGGCAGAAAAGTTCTGGCCGGGACCGTTGACGATGGTATTTAAGAAAAGTGAAGAAGTTCCTTACGGAACGACGGGAGGACTGGATACGGTAGCAGTCCGTATGCCTTCCCACAAGATCGCACTGGAGATGATCCGTGCCGGTGGAGGTTACATCGCAGCACCGAGTGCAAATACTTCCGGCAGACCAAGTCCGACATTGGCAGAACATGTGGCAGAAGATATG
>CAZWLV010000200.1:0-3130 GCA_964634715.1 uncultured Lachnoclostridium sp.
ATGTTCGCTGGTTCCGATCAGATAAAGATCTTCACCTTCGATCTTATACATCATAGCGTCCATTTCTGCAAAGCTCATAACACCGGTCACGACATTGCTTCTGATCATGAAAGGAGGTACGCAGTAAGTAAATCCACGATTGATCATGAAATCTCTAGCATAAGAGATCACTGCGGAATGCAGTCTTGCAATATCTCCCATCAGATAATAGAAACCGTTTCCTGCAACACGTCTTGCTGCATCAAGATCGATTCCATTAAATCTTTCCATAATATCTGTATGATATGGAACTTCAAAATCAGGAACTACCGGATCTCCGTATTTGGTAACTTCTACGTTTTCAGAATCATCTTTACCGATTGGAACACTTGGATCGATGATGTTTGGAATCACCATCATGATCTTTGTTACTTTTTCATCTAATTCTTTTTCTAATACAGAAAGTTCTTCCAGTTTTTTAGAATCCGCTGCAACCTGTGCTTTCACAGCTTCTGCTTCTTCTTTTTTTCCCTGTGCCATTAATGCACCGATCTGTTTGGAAATTTTATTTTTTTCTGCACGCAGATTGTCAGCTTCCTGCTGTGCTTCACGTCTTTTTGCATCAAGCTCGATCACTTCATCTACCAGAGGAAGTTTGCTGTCCTGAAATTTCTTTTTGATATTTTCTTTTACCACATCCGGATTTTCTCTTAAAAATCTGATATCTAACATAATGATCTCTCCTAAATTATAATATTTTTTACAAAAGGATATTCCCATCCTAATTTTATCTTTTTTTCAAGTTTACTGCCACCCATTATAGCATACTTTTTTATTTTTCCATAGCCTGTTTTAACGCTTCTGCCTCTTCTTCTGAAAGATTTAACTTGCATTCGCCATGGACAATTTCTTTTGCGTAACTGTAACATCCTTCACGGCTGTACATGGAACTGACCAATACTCCGTTATTTTCCTGATCCAGCATTGCAACAGAATAACTGAGTGCTCCGCTCATTTCACGGAATGCATCGTATTTTACCATACCGATCTTCTGGTATGTGATCTTCAGGTTTTCTTTGATCTTCTGAATATTTTCTTCGATTCCCTGCTCATGATCTTCCAGATTTTCAATCCTTTTGAAAAATTCTAAAATACGTTCTTCCATTGATTCTGCATCTTTTCCTCTTGTCAGTGCGTCTACTCTTCTTTTCATCTTCTTAAGTTTACATAATGTAATAATAAGTAAAATGATGGTTACAAGACAAACAACACCAAGTGCGATTGCAGCTGCCAGCATAATCGTTTCCATAGAAATATTTGAAAGATTCATCTTCATGCTCCTCCTACTTTGTGCTCATAAAAAGATCAATGATCCGTTCTAATTCATCACTGGAGTAATATTCAATCTCGATCTTACCTTTTTCATTATTTCTCGGTAAAATCTGAACCTTTGTTCCCATCAGCTGTTTTAATCGCTCTGACATATCTTCATAGACAGCCTGATTTACTTCCACTGGTTTTTTTGGTTCTTTTTTCGGATTGTTTAATACCTTCACCAGTTTTTCAACATCACGAACACTCATTTTTTCATCAAACACTCTGCATGCCATCAGATATTGAAGTTCCATGTCTTCCAAAGCAAGCAGTGCTCTGGCATGTCCGGTAGAAAGTTTTTCTTCTATAACCATCTGCTGGACTCTCTCATCAAGTTTCAGTAATCGCATCGCATTGGTAACTGCCGTTCTGCTCTTAGAAACCTTTTCTGCGATCTCGTCCTGTTTTAAATGAAATTCTTCCAGAAGTCTTTTATACGCGATGGCTTCTTCGATCGGATTCAGATTTTCTCTCTGAATATTTTCGATCAGTGAAATCTCCAAAATTTCCTGATCCGTAAAATTTTTAATGATCACCGGAACTTCTTTGATTCCTGCCAGCTTTGCAGCTCTCCAACGACGTTCTCCGGCAATGATCTCGTAATAACCATTTCGTTCCTGAACAAGCAATGGCTGTAACACGCCATGCTGTTTGATAGATTCTGCCAGTTCAAGCAATGCATCTTCATCAAAATTACGTCTTGGCTGTTCTTTATTCGGTTCGATCTTTGAAGTTTTTACTTTCACTTCAACCGGCTTTTCCACTACCTTTTCTACTACTTTTTCAACAATTTTTGTTTCCGTCTTTGTTTTTGGTGTTTCTGCAACGCCTGTATTCATATTTGGGATCAGACTATCCAGTCCTTTTCCAAGTCCGCCTCTTTTTACTGCCATGTTTCCTTACCTCTATTAATTACTTCCTGTGCTAACATACGATAGCTTTCTGCACCGGTAGATCTTGTATCATATACATTGATCGGCATTCCATGACTTGGTGCTTCTGCTAATCGGATATTTCTCGGAATGATCGTTTTATAGATTGTCTGATTGAGATTATTTTTCACATTTTCTACAACCTGTAACGAAAGGTTGGTTCTTGCATCATACATGGTAAATACCACACCTTCCATTTCCAGATCTGGATTTAATCTTGTCTTTACAAGGTTCACTGTATGCAATAACTGACTGAGTCCTTCCAATGCATAATATTCACACTGTATCGGAACAAGGATCGTATCTGCGGTTGTCATTGCATTGATCGTCAGCATATTTAACGATGGCGGACAGTCAATGATAATAAAGTCATAATTTTCTCTGATCTTTTCAACTGCTTTTTTTAAGATAAATTCTTTTTCCTGTACACCGATCAGTTCGATTTCCGCTGCCGCAAGATCAATGTTTGATGCAATGATCGACAAATTTTCAAATTCTGTTTCTACGATCACATCATCGATATCTGTTTCTTCTAAGATCAATTCATAGATCGTATTTTCCACAGAATTTTTATCTATTCCGAGACCACTGGTGGTATTTCCCTGCGGATCCACATCAATCGTTAAAACTTTTTGTCCTGCTTCTGCCAGACATGCCGACAGATTGATCGCCGTAGTTGTTTTGCCGACACCACCCTTTTGGTTTGCAATGGCTATGATTCTCCCCATGGTATCTCCTTTCGTATTACTGTTTCCTTTTTTTATTTGATTATGATTTTGACATAATTGCAGTATATCACAACTATGTTTCACGTGAAACATTATTTTGATAATTTTATTTTTTTC
>CAZWLV010000201.1:0-3116 GCA_964634715.1 uncultured Lachnoclostridium sp.
CGTGCCATGAGTAAGAAAAAAGCAACGGTCATGGAGCAGGAACGTAAAAATTTCGTTTACGGCAATGCGGAAGAAGGTGTTCCGGGATGTATCGCAAGAGGAATATCTGAAAAAGTTGCTAATAAGATCTATGATGATATGACAGATTTTGCGAAATATGCATTTAATAAATCTCATGCAGCTGCTTATGCGGTGGTTTCTTATCAGACAGCATGGTTAAAATATTATTATCCGGTTGAATTTATGGCGGCACTGATGACATCGGTGATCGATAATCCATCAAAAGTCGCAGAATATATCTTAAATTGCAGGCAGATGGGAATTGCGATCCTTCCGCCGGATATCAATGTCGGATATGCCGGATTTTCGGTTTCTGAAAAAGGGATCCATTATGGACTTTCTGCGATCCGCAGTATCGGGCGTTCTGTGATCGATGCCATTGTGGCAGAGCGTGAACAGAATGGAACTTATCAGAGCTTGAAAGATTTTATTTCCAGACTGGGGTCTAAGGAAGTAAATAAACGTACTATTGAAAACTTTATTAAAGCAGGTGCGTTGGATTGTCTGGAAGGAACCAGAAAACAGAAAATGATGGTCTATGTGCAGATCATGGATGAAGTAGCAAGAGAACGAAAAACTTCTATGACAGGACAGATGTCACTGTTTGACTTTGTAGATGAAGAGGTGAAAGCCTCTTTGGAGATCCAGATGCCGGATGTGGGAGAATTTGACCAGAGTGAAAAACTGGCATTTGAAAAAGAAGTGCTTGGCGTTTATTTAAGCGGTCATCCGTTAGAGGCTTGTGAAGAACGCTGGCGAAAAGCGATCTCTCATACGTCAGCGGATTTTATGCTTGACGAAGAACTGGGAGTTACGAAGGTAAATGACGGCGAAAAGGCGATCATCGGCGGCCTGATCAGTTCCAAGAGCGTAAAATTGACAAAGACCAATAAGCAGATGGCTTATCTGACCATTGAAGATCTTTTGGGAACGGTGGAAGTGATCGTATTTCCGAGAGACTATGAAAATCATGCGTCACTTCTGGAACAGGATTCCAAAGTTTTTGTTCAGGGAAGAGTGGCGTGTGAAGATGATAAGCCGAGCAGGCTGATCTGTGAAAAGATCATACCGTTTGATCAGGAAAAGAAAGAATTATGGATCCAGTTCGCTGATAAAGAAGAATTTTCACAGCAGGAGATCCGAATGCTGAATTCAATGAAAGCTTACGAAGGGGAAGTTCCGGTAGTAGCTTATCTTGCAAAAGAAAAACAATGGAAAAAATATCCGCCAAACAGAAATGTAGAACTTACGGAAAGTCTGCTCCATGCATTGAAAACACAGTTTGGCGAGAATAATATTAAGATCAGAACCTTGAAAGTATTATAACAGGACAGGAGGAGAAGAGGATGACAGGTAAAAAAGAGATCAACACAATCGGCGTATTGACCAGCGGCGGTGATGCACCGGGAATGAATGCGGCGATCCGTGCAGTTGTAAGAAGAGCATGTTACAACGGGAAAAAAGTAAAAGGGATCCGCAGAGGATATCAGGGACTTTTAGAGGAAGATATCTTTGATATGCAGCCATGGGATGTTTCAGATACCATCGAACGAGGCGGTACGATCCTTTATACAGCCAGATGTGCAGAATTCCGCCAGCCGGAAGGCCAGCAGCGGGGAATTGAGATCTGTAAAAAACATGGGATCGACGGTCTGGTAGTCATCGGCGGAGACGGTTCTTTTAAAGGGGCACAGTGTCTGGCAAACGGCGGTATCAATACGGTAGGCGTACCGGGAACCATTGACCTTGATATTGCATGTACCGAATATACCATCGGTTTTGATACGGCGGTTAATACGGCAATGGAAGCCATCGATAAGGTACGTGATACGTCTACTTCTCATGAACGATGCAGCATCATTGAAGTTATGGGAAGACATGCCGGATATATTGCACTCTGGTGCGGTATTGCCAATGGTGCAGAAGACATTCTCCTGCCGGAAACTTATAATTACGATGAACAGGAGATCATCAACAATATCATCAGAAACCGTAAACGTGGTAAAAAACATCACATTATCATTAATGCAGAGGGAATCGGACATTCTACTTCTATGGCAAGAAGGATCGAAGCTGCCACAGGTATTGAGACGAGAGCAACGATCTTAGGTCACATGCAGCGAGGCGGAAGCCCGACCTGTAAGGACAGAATGTATGCTTCCATCATGGGAGCGATGGCAGTGGATCTGCTTTGTGATGGAAAGAGCAATCGTGTCGTGGGATATCAGAATGGTGAGTTTAAAGATTTTGACATCAACGATGCATTGGCAATGAAGAAGGAGATTGATGCATATCAGTGCGAGATCGCAAGAGCATTATCAAGATAACATGATTACAAGTACAGCAAATGCACAGGTGAAAAACCTGATTCAGTTAATTAAAAAATCAAAAGCACGGACAGAGCAGGGAGTCTATATCGTAGAAGGTGTGAAAATGTTTCAGGAAGCACCGGAAGAAGAAATCGTGAAAGCGTATATTTCCGAAGAGCTTTATGAAAAAGGAACTTTAAAAGACCGGTTAGAAAAGATCCCGTATGAAGTTCTGAAAGATGACGTGTTTTCCCATGTTTCTGACACGAAGACACCTCAGGGGATCTTATGTGTCATGAAACAGAAGCATTATACATTAGAACAGCTGACGCAAGGAAACTGTCCGCTGCTGCTGGTTCTGGAAAATCTTCAGGATCCGGGAAATTTAGGAACGATGATGCGGACAGCAGAAGGTGCCGGCGTGACAGGAGTTCTTTTGAGCCGTGGCTGTGTGGATATTTATAATCCAAAGACGATCAGATCGACTATGGGTTCCATTTACAGAGTACCATTTCTTTATACAGATCATCTGATGGAGGATATGGACAGACTTCATGAAAAAGGGATCACGACGTATGCGGCACATCTGAAAGGCAAAAATCATTATGATGAAGAAAGTTATCGGCAGCCGACGGCATTTCTGATCGGGAATGAAGGAAATGGTCTGTCAGATGAACTTTCAGAAAAAGCAAAACAGTATATCAGGATCCCAATGGGAGGAAAGTTGGAATCGTTAAATGCGGCGGT
>CAZWLV010000202.1:0-3103 GCA_964634715.1 uncultured Lachnoclostridium sp.
TGGTTACGGATCTTCATACCCATGGAAATGCAAACCTTGGGGCAGATATTCTGATTGCAATGGCGATCAAGCATCAGATCCGCTATCCATTGTATTATATTAAAAAGCTGCAGCTGATCGTATCAGAAGAACAGCAAAAATTTCTGGAAAACCAGAGAGAAGAAGTGAAAAACACGTTGGATCTGACTGGGTTGTCAGGAAAACATTTAGACAGAAGGATTGATGACCATACATTTATCAACTTTGCAGATCTGATCCTGCGAAATCTGGAAAATGCGACGCACAATATCCAGCGGATCCGAAATTCTCTCTCTATATTAAAAGATTCACAGGCAGTATTTACCAATCTGGAAAAGCTGTATCTTTACCGTTATGTTTTTACGAAAGGCGTAGAAGCAGAGTATAAAATCGAACTGTTCGGATATGAACAGATCGAAGATCAGGATATTTGTAATTATCTGGAGAGAATGCTGGAAGATGAGAAAAATCCGGATTATGCCGGAATTACGCTTTATGAAGATACCTTGCTCTGGATCGGAAGAGAATACCAGAAACGTCATATCAAGTATGTAGAGATCAGTGATACGACACTGGTCAAAAAAGAAGCATCAGCGGCAAGGATGCTGGAACAGATCCATCATATCCTGCCACTGGTCAAAAAAGAGACCGGCGTTGATATCCGTTTTCTGGCAGCGATCCGAAGGATTCCGCTGACGCTGGTAAAACAGGAGATTACGGCAGGAAATTATCTGACAGAAGCGATGCAGGCATTAAAAGTAGTGTGCAAAGATCCTTACGTGGTAGGAAGTGATTTTGTTGGAGAAGAGATCAACGACATTGCGGAGCTGAAAGGGGTCATTCAGGAGATCATAACCAAAGTTGCAAGTGAAGATAAAAACTGGATCATTCGCATCCATGCAGGAGAAAATGATTCCCTGAAGAGCAATATGTCAAAATCCATCCAGCTGGTAGAGGAAGCACTTCTTCCGGGACAGGCATTTCCTTATATGCGGATCGGACACGGACTTTACTGTGCCAGCTTAAAGAGTAAGCTTGGAAAAGAACTGATGGAAAAACTGAAAGATCATGAAGTCGTTCTGGAATTTCAGTTAAGCAGCAATGTACGTCTGAACAATATCATTGATCTGAAAAAGCATCCGTTAAAAACTTATCTGGCGAATGGCATTTCCTGCGTCATGGGAACTGACGGTTACGGTCTGTATGGAACGGACAGCATTGATGAACAGCTGGCATTGACGAATTTCCTGAAGATCACGGATGATGAATTTTATCAGATGAAAGCAGTGGAAGAAAAGATCATTGCCCGCCAGACGGAAAACTTTCTGCAAAAATCCGAAGCATTTGAAAAAGCAATGCAGGGAAAAACGGTATGGCAGTATTATATGGAAGAATTTCAGAAGGAATTCGATGATATCAAAGATGTAAAATTTGAGATCAATAAAAAACCATCTTATCCGGTATTAAAAGACAAGATCGTACCATTGCCGTGGGACAAATATCCGATCGTCATTGCCGGAGGCAGTTTTACCAGTGGAAATGCATCGGCAAAGATCAGTGAAAGCGATCAGAAGATCTTAGATGGACTTTTGGAAAAGCTGGATCCGGAAAAAGTCTTTTTTGTCATCGGGCATAAATTAAACGGTCATGAAAAATATCTGGCAGAACATAATCAAAGATTTGATATTTACAGCATTGTTCCGGCACTGATGACGGAAAAGCAGATGAAAAAGCTTTCCAAAGCACAGTTGAAAGGGATCCGGATTTCGACAGAAGCACAGGAAATGGGAATTTATAAATCCTTTAACTACGAGATCTTTGAACGGAGAAATTGTACGCTGTTTGCTTTTGACGGAAATTCAGCCGTGGCAAATCTTGTACAGGAAGCACGAAACGGAAAAGCACGTTCGTGGATCTTTGTTTATCCAAAATCCGAAATGCTGAAAGCAAAAGCGGAATCTTTAGACGGATATGTAACGCTGAATGCATCGGTGGAAGAAGCTGTCGGTAAAATTTATCAGATTCAGGAAAATATCGGCACGCAGATGTAACATGGAGAAAATATAACAACAGTATGAATGTTAGAGATTTTTTGAAGCTATAAGAGAAAGAAAAGTTTTACATTTCATACAATAGAATTTGGTAAAAACGCATAAGACTTTCATTGTGTAAAGAGAAATTTTTTAAATATGATAAGAGTAAAAGAAGGGGGAACTAAAATGGGAGAAACATTAAAAGTATTAGAGTCAAGAAGAAGCTGTCGTGCATATCAGCCGGAGCCGATCGAAAAAGCGAAGCTGGATGCGATCATCAAAGCAGGAACTTATGCAGCAACGGGAATGGGAAAGCAGTCACCGATCATCATTGCAGTCACAAACAGGGAATTTCGTGATAAACTTTCCAGATTAAATGCAAAGATTATGGGAAAAGGAGAGGATTTTGATCCATTTTATGGTGCACCGGAACTTTTGATCGTTCTGGCGGACAAGTCCGTACCGACCTATCTTTATGACGGCAGTCTGGTCATGGGAAATCTGATGAATGCAGCAGCAGATCTTGGGGTGGACAGCTGCTGGATCCACAGAGCAAAAGAAGAATTTGAAATGCCGGAAGCAAAAGAATTCTTAAAACGTCTGGGAATCGAAGGTGATTATGAAGGAATCGGTCATCTGATCCTTGGATATGCTGCAGAGCCTTTGAAAGAAGCAGCACCGAGAAAAGAAAATTATGTATATTATGTAAAATAAGCTCTAGATAAGTGTAAAGTAAAGATGGCAAAAACAGCATTTTTTACGGCATGAGACCGAGATGTCTTACAGCTATGGAAAGCATATTTTTCATAAGCAGACGTTAAAATATCAGATAAATAGAAGAAAGTGAGAGAAAATCATGACAGAAGAATTTCAGGAATATGTAACATTTACAACAACAAACAAAGACGGCGAAGAGATTGAAATGGCAGTGGTCGATGAATTTGAATTCGGTCATCGTAACTATGTCGTAGGAGCAGTGATCGAAGATGATACGATCAATGAAGACGGACTCTATATTTACCGTGCTGTGGTAGGGGCAGAAGATTTTACCG
>CAZWLV010000203.1:0-3089 GCA_964634715.1 uncultured Lachnoclostridium sp.
GGTTGTTTGTGCGACAACTGTATATTATAATACATCAGTCGCATAAAATGTCAATTAATCGTAATGATGGAAAGAGGAAAACTATGCTTGAACTGAAAAATATTCATAAAGAATATCCTGCCGGTGATGGTAAGGTAGAAGCCTTGAAGGGTGTGTCTCTTCGATTCAGAAAATCTGAGTTTGTTTCGATCCTTGGGCCTTCCGGATGTGGAAAAACGACGATGTTAAATATTATCGGTGGTCTGGATCAGTATACTGAAGGTGATCTGATCATTCATGATCGTTCGACGAAAAATTATAAGGACAGAGACTGGGATACGTATCGAAATCATTCCGTAGGGTTTGTATTTCAAAGTTATAACCTGATCCCGCATCAGACCGTTTTACAGAATGTGGAACTGGCGTTGACACTTTCCGGTGTTTCAAAAGCAGACCGCCGCAAACGTGCAGTGGAGGCGTTAGAAGCGGTTGGTTTGGGAAATCAGTTAAAAAAGAAACCGTGTCAGATGTCCGGAGGGCAGATGCAGCGTGTGGCGATCGCCCGTGCTTTGGTAAATAATCCGGATATCATTCTTGCAGATGAACCGACAGGTGCATTGGATACAGAAACCAGTATACAGGTTATGGAAATCTTAAAAACCGTTGCAAAGGATCGTCTGGTCATTATGGTTACTCATAATCCGGAACTGGCAGAACAATATTCTACCCGTATTATCCGTATGCTTGACGGTAAAATTTTAGATGATTCGGCACCGCTTAGTGAAGAAGAACAAAAAGAAGTATTATCTTCAGAACCAAAAACATCAGCAGGAAAGAAAAATAAAAAGCCGTCGATGTCATTGACGACCGCTTTTGGCCTGAGTTTGAAAAATCTGATCTCCAAAAAAGGAAGAACGGCTCTGACCAGTTTTGCGGGATCGATCGGGATCATCGGGATCGCACTGATCTATGCGGTATCGCAGGGAATGACGACTTATATTGATACATTGCAGGAAGATACGCTTTCTTCTTATCCGCTGACGATCGAAGCATCGCATACAGATATGAGTACACTGCTTTCTACTTTTATGAGTACGGCAGAATCTTCCCATAGTCATGAAAAAGATGCCGTTTATACCAAATCTGCCATTTATGATATGATGAATGCCGTCAACAACATGGAAACGACGGAAAATGATCTGGCATCTTTTAAAGAATATATCGAAACAGAGCATCTGGATCCGGAAAGCCCGCTGTATGATGCGATTTCTGGAATTCAGTATACTTATGATCTGGAACTTCCGATCTATACAAAAAATGTAGATGGAAATATCATCGAGTCCGATACGATGACACTTATGCAGGAGATCATGGGAGAATATATCGGAATGGATATGTCTTCGATGACGGATCTGGCAGAAATGAGTCCGATCATGAGCATGATGTCTTCCGCAGGAGGCGGTACTTCTGCCATGAAACTTTGGCAGGAAATGCTTCCGGGAGAAGATGGGAAACTGATCAGTGAACTGCTTGAAAAGCAGTATGAAGTCGTTTATGGTTCCTGGCCGTCAGAGAAAAATGAAATCGTACTGGTTCTTGACGAAAATAATGAATTAGACGATATGACGTTATATGCACTTGGATTGAAATCCGAAGACGATATCCGTGCGATCATGCAGGCAGCCATTGATAAAACATCACTGGATGCAGATACTTCCAGCTGGAGTTACGAAGAAATCTGTGACATGGAATTTCGAACCATTTTACCATCAGAATGTTTTGCTTATGACGAAGCAACTGGAACTTATACAGATCTTCGAAAAACAGATGCAGGACTCCGCTATCTTTATGATAATGGAATGACGCTGAAGGTTTCCGGTATCATCCGCCCAAGTGAAGATGCAGTTTCCAGTATGCTCACAGGATCTATCGGATATACCAGTGCATTAACAGAATATGTGATCGAAGAATCCAGAGAATCCGAGGTTGTAAAGGCACAGCAGGAAAATCCGTCAATGGATATCTTTACCGGATTGCCGTTTGAAGAAACAACAGGGGAATTGAGCAATGCGGTGAAAGAAACAGAATTCCGTGCATATATTGATTCCTTGGATAAATCTGAAAAAGCAGAAGCGTATGTTGCAATCATGTCAATCCCATCACAGGAAGAGCTGGATACCATGGTATCACAGGCAATGGATGGAATGACACGGGAAGATATGGAATCCGTCATGATCCAGGCGATGACGCAGCAGATGAGTGTGAGTGAAGAAGATGTAACTTCCTATATCAATAATATGACAGAGGAAGAAATTACGGAACTGTTCACGGAAATGATGAAAGAACAGGTAAAAATGCAGTACGCTGCACAGGTAGAAGCACAGATGGGAGCGATGTCGGCAGAACAGCTGGCAGGTGCCTTGGAAATGTCGATGGAAAACTTCACGACAGAACAATGTGCACAGTATTATGATGAAATCTTAGAATTTTCCGAATCCGGTTACGAAGAAAATCTGATCACACTGGGTTGTATCGATCTTGATGAACCGGCTTCCATGAACCTGTATGCATCTACCTTTGACAGCAAGGATGTCATAGAAGATGCGATCGCAGATTATAACGAAGATGTCGATGAATTATCCAAGATCCAGTATACGGATTATGTAGGTCTGATGATGTCTTCTGTAACAACGATCATTCATGCGATCACGTATGTTTTGATCGCGTTTGTAGCAATTTCCCTGATCGTTTCCTCAATTATGATCGGAGTGATCACACTGATCTCCGTACAGGAACGAACAAAGGAAATCGGAATCCTCCGTGCCATCGGTGCATCGAAGAGAAATGTTTCCAGCATGTTTACAGCTGAGACAGTGATCATCGGATTTGCTTCCGGTGCCATCGGGGTGCTGGTAACAGATCTTCTGTGCTATCCGATCAATGCAATCATTCGCAATCTGACCGGAATTGCAAATTTAAAAGCAGTTCTTCCGTGGGAAACAGCACTGATCCTGATCTGTATCAGTATTTTCCTGACGCTGATCGCCGGTATCATTCCGTCACGCAGTGCAGCGAAGAAAGATCCGGTTGTGGCACTTCGAAGTGAATAA
>CAZWLV010000204.1:0-3067 GCA_964634715.1 uncultured Lachnoclostridium sp.
CACTCGCACTGGCTATGGGAAGTGACTTTATCATGCTCGGAAGATATTTCTCACGTTTTGATGAATCTCCGACAAATAAAGTAATGATCAATGGTCAGTACATGAAAGAATACTGGGGAGAAGGTTCTGCAAGAGCAAGAAACTGGCAGCGTTATGACCTTGGCGGCGATAAGAAATTAAGCTTCGTAGAAGGTGTAGATTCTTATGTACCATATGCAGGCTCTTTAAAAGACAATGTAGGTCTTTCCCTCGCAAAAATTAAATCAACAATGTGCAACTGTGGTGCACTGACAATTCCTGAATTACAGGAAAAAGCGAAGATCACATTGGTATCTTCCGTAAGTATCGTAGAAGGCGGTGCTCATGATGTCGTGTTAAAAGATTCCACAGCATCACGTAATCAGTAAATAAAATGACTTGGTTCAGGGGAAACCCTGAGCTGAGTCTTTTGTCTTGATAGATCGTTATGATGCGAAATTGTGGAAAAGTACAGTTACCGGCGGTCTGTCATAAACTTTGGATAAAGATCATCACAAGAGGTAAAGAAATATGAGAGCAGCGATCATTATGGGTTCTACCAGCGATCTTCCGAAAATGGAACCGGCAGTAGAAATCTTAAAATCTTACGGCGTAGCAGTAGATGTCAGATGCCTGTCAGCACATCGTGCACATGCAGGACTTTCCGAATTTATAGAAGAAACAAATCAAAACGGCACGGAAGTCGTGATCACGGCAGCCGGTATGGCAGCAGCACTTCCGGGAGTTGTGGCATCACAGACAGTTCTTCCGGTCATCGGTGTACCGCTGTCAGGATCCGTACTCGACGGTATGGATGCTTTAATGTCGATCGTACAGATGCCGTCAGGAATTCCGGTGGCAACAGTAGCGATCAACGGCGGAAAGAATGCAGCTTATCTGGCATTGCAGATCATGGCAGTACATCATCCTGAGATCAGAGAAAAGCTTTTGGCACACAGAGATGAAATGGAACAAGCAGCAATGAAAGCAAACAGGGAAGTCATTGAAAAATTTGCATAGTCAAAAGCAATCGTCAGTGTTATAAAAGTGGCATGTCAGGCAGTAAAGAGGGTACTGCATTAAGGAGGATGAAAAAATGAGTGGATTTTTTGGAGTTGCATCAAAAGAAGATTGTGTAACGGAATTGTTTTATGGCGTGGATTATCATTCACATCTTGGAACCAGACGTGGAGGTATGGCTGTATATAATGAAGAAACAGGTTTCAGCCGTGCGATCCACAATATTGAAAATGCACCATTCCGTACCAAATTTGACAAGGACTCTAATGAAATGCACGGCAACATGGGAATTGGCTGTATTTCAGACTTCGAACCGCAGCCGTTGCTGATCCAGTCGCATTTGGGCAGTTTTGCGATCACGACGGTAGGAAAGATCAACAATGCAGATGAACTGATCAAAAAGGTATATGAAGAAGGAACCTGTCATTTTCAGGAAATGAGCGGCGGAATGATCAATGCAACAGAACTGGTAGCAGCCCTTCTTTGCTCAAAGCACAGTATTTTGGCAGGAATCCGTTATGTGCAGGGGCTTGTGCAGGGATCATTGTCCATTATGATGATGACAAAAGACGGAATTTATGTAGCCAGAGACCGTCTGGGAAGAACACCGGTCATGATCGGAAAAAAAGAAGGTGCGATGTGTGCTTCTTTTGAAAGTTTTTCCTATATGAATCTCGATTATGAAGATTATTATGAATTAGGTCCGGCAGAAGTTTATTTCTTCAATGCAGACGGCGGAAAAACCATCGGAGAACGTGGTGATGAGATGAAAATGTGTACCTTCCTTTGGGTATACTATGGATATCCGACTGCGACTTATGAAGGAGTTAATGTAGAAGATATGCGTTACCGCTGTGGAGAGATGCTTGCAAAACGTGACAGCGGAAAAGTATTTCCGGATTATGCAGCCGGTGTACCGGATTCCGGACTTGCACATGCTATCGGATATTCCAATTCTACAGAGATTCCATATGCCAGACCATTTATCAAATATACACCGACATGGTCACGTTCTTTTATGCCGACAAACCAGAAACAGAGAAATCTGGTGGCACGTATGAAGCTGATCCCGGTACACAAGCTGATCAAAGATAAAAAGATCCTGCTGATCGATGATTCGATCGTGCGCGGTACACAGCTTCGTGAAACAACAGAATTTTTATACAAAAACGGTGCAGAAGAGGTTCATGTAAGACCAGCCTGTCCTCCGCTTTTGTTTGGATGTAAGTATCTGAATTTTTCACGTTCTAAATCCGTAATGGATCTGATCACAAGAAGGATCATTCGTGATTTTGAAGGAACAGAAGATGTATCCGATGAATTGCTGCAGGAATATGCAGATCCGGACAACCCGAAATATAAAGCAATGGTAGAAGAAATCCGCAAACAGCTGAATTTCACATCATTAGAATTTTTAAGACTGGACGATATGATCGAAGCGATCGGACTGGAACCGTGTAAGCTTTGTACATATTGTTGGAATGGGAAAGAAGATTAATGAAACAAACAGTACAGCCGGGGCAGTTTTACAGACACTTTAAAGGCAGATTATACCAGATCATTACGGTGGCAGAACATTCTGAAACTAGAGAAAAAATGGTCGTTTATCAGGCATTGTATGGTGATTTTGGCACCTATGTAAGACCTTATGAAATGTTTGTCAGTGAAGTGGATCATGAAAAATACCCACAGGCATCACAAAAATACAGATTTGAGCTTATAGAATCGGAAAACTTTGGAAATACTGTTAACAGACCTGAAAAATCTGAAGAAGCAGAAAATGAAGTTTTATCCGTACATGAGCCGGAGCCGGAAAAGAACGGAGCAGATCCGGACTTACTGGCATTCTTAGAACTTGACACACTGGCAGAAAAGCTGGAATTGTTAAGAGATTTAAGGAGTAGGATCAATGACCGTCTTCTGGACAGTATTGCTGCTTCTCTGGATATTGTGGTAGAGGATGCACCTCTTCCTCAAAGATATCAGGAAGTATTAAACTGTCTGGAAACGATGGAGCATTTCGAATGCA
>CAZWLV010000205.1:0-3051 GCA_964634715.1 uncultured Lachnoclostridium sp.
GATGTTTGTGCAGAATGCGGAACATGTGTTGCTGAATGTCCATCTGAAGCTATCGTAGAAGCTTAATAAATGGTAAAATAAAAAGAACTCATCTTTCAAGATGAGTTCTTTTTATTTTACTGTATTATGCATTTCTTAATTTCTGAAGAGCATCTTTTTTGATGATCAGATCATAATGCTCACGCATATATGCTTCTACGGATTTGGTATATGGTTCGTTGCTTCCGTATTCTGTCAGGATATTACAGATCTTATTAAATTCTTCCGGTGTGTGGGAAGATTTATGAAGGATCAGATAATACAATTTTTCAGCATTGTCTTTATAAAGCAGATTTTTTCCATGATAGTAAGTGTTTAAAACATGTGCTGCATCAATGATGGAATCCAGATCATCAAAACAGTAAAGTCTGGTAAGATCGACATCTTTTTCAACATCAGCAGAAGAAGCAGATGTATCTTCCGGCAGATTTTTCAGATGTTTTTCAGCAATGCGTTTAAAGATATCCAAAATTTCATCAGCACCTTCCGGAGCCAATGCTTTGGCAGGATCGGTGATCGTATCGGCACCATCGATATTAGACGGTGAGAACTTAGAAAATCTGGTATCCAGTTCGTCAGGATCGGAAACCTTTGTGATGATCAGTACCACGCATTCGTTCGGCATTGGGATTGCTTCGATCATCAATGGAATATCATTTGCTTCAAAACCGAATTCGGCAGAAGCCTGAAGCATCATATCTCTAAACAGCGATTTGGCTTTTTCGGAGCCGTAGGCAAGTTCACTTAATTTGATCTGACGGTCAGCTAAATCTGATTTGGTCAGTGTACATCTAATCTGATTGTCGTTTAACTTTTCAATTTTCATCATATCACATCCATTCTAAATTTGAAAAATTTCGCGAACGAGTCTCTGAATCGAATCCAGAGTCACACTATAGTATAAACAAAAAAGGAAAAGATGTAAAGTTGTATCATCTGTAAAAAAACGGTTTTTCAGCGATATTTTAGAAGATTTCAAAAAATTTTAGTAGGAAAAATGTGTGAAATCCTGTATACTGTTGCTGTATAGACGAGGAGGAACCGCTATGTATCAATGGAATGGAAGAGTCAGATTCAGTGAAACAGGTGAAGATAAGCGTTTGACGCTGAATGGGATCCTGAATTATTTTCAGGACTGCAGCACATTTCAATCAGAAGATCTGGGAAATGGCATGGAAGTTTTGGAAAAATTGCAGAGAGTCTGGGTACTTTCTTCGTGGCAGATTGTAGTCAATGAATATCCGAAGATCGGTGAAAAGATCACGACAGGTACTTGGCCGTATGAATTTAACCGTTTTATGGGGAGCCGTAACTTTATCATGTACGGTGAAGATGGGCGTGTACTGGCTTATGCAAACAGCCTGTGGACATATCTCAATTCAGAAAATGGAAGACCGGCAAGAATCGATTCCGATGTTCTGGATCTTTATACGCTGGAGCCAAAATATGATATGGTTTATGCAGAACGAAAGATCATTTTACCGGAAAAGATGAATGCAGAAAAGAGTTTTCTCGTAGAAACTTCTCATCTGGATTCCAACCATCATGTGAATAACGGTCGTTATGTGATGATGGCGGCGGAATATCTGCCGGAGGGATTTGAGATCGCACAGATGAGGGCGGAATACAAAAAACAGGCACTCCTTGGAAATCGGATCTGTCCGAAAGTGTTTCAGGACAAAGAAAAAGTGATCGTAAGTCTGAATGATGAAGCAGACAATACTTATGCAGCAGTTGAATTTTTAAAGCGAATGTAACGAGAGGACGAAAAACATGATTGAATTAGGGAAAAAACAGAGTTTAGAAGTTGTTAAAAAAGTAGATTTTGGTGTTTATCTGGCAGAAGAAGCCGGAAGCATGGATAAAGTGCTGCTGCCGAAAAAGCAGGTTCCGGAAGGAACGGAAAATGGCAGTAAGATTGAAGTATTTATTTACAGAGATTCCAAAGACCGTCTGATCGCAACGACCAATGAACCGAAACTGACACTTGGAGAACTGGCAGTTCTGACAGTTAAGGAAATTGGAAAGATCGGAGCTTTCTTGGACTGTGGACTGGAAAAAGATCTGTTCCTGCCATTTAAACAGCAGACAAAGAGAGTACGTCCGGGTGAGCAAGTTCTGGTTGCCATGTACATTGATAAAAGCAGCCGTCTTTGTGCAACGATGAACGTCTATGAATATCTGAAAACAGATTCTCCATATCAGAAAGAAGATACTGTCAAAGGTGTGATCTATGAGATCAGCAAAAATTTCGGTGCTTTTGTAGCAGTTGATCATCAGTATTCGGCATTGATCCCGGCAAGGGAATTTCATGGAGAATATCAGATCGGTGATGAAGTAGAAGCACGTGTGACCGCAGTCAAATCAGATGGAAAACTGGATCTGAGCATCCGTCAGAAAGCACATCTGCAGATGGATGAAGATGCAGAATATGTCATGAAAGTGATCGATGAATTTGACGGTGTGCTGCCATTTAATGATAAAGTATCACCGGAGATCATTCAGAGAGAGTTCCAGATGAGTAAAAATGCATTTAAACGTGCAGTGGGAAGACTTTACAAAGAAGGCAGGATCGAGATTACGGAAAACCGTATCCTGAAAGTAAGATAAAATCTAAAGCAAAATCAGCATTCAAAAATTTTTGATTTCAAGCAGTGGAAATTTTAAATTTGTTGTATCCGGAAAATAGCGGAAATGATTTGAAAAAATGTAAAGTTGCACAAAAACAACTTGCAAAATTTGGTAATAATGCTATACTGACAGTGTAAGCATCAAAGGAATAGAAGAAAGATCATTGTAAGGAGGTTTCACAATGAAAGTAACAAACATCACAAATATTGACGGTTTCTTTAAGGTAGTTGATTCCTGCAAAGGAAAAGTAGAATTAGTAACAGGCGAAGGCGACAGACTGAATCTCAAATCAAAATTGTGTCAGTATGTGTCTATGGCAAACATTTTTTCAAATGGTGAGATTCCGGAACTGGAAATTCTTGCTTATGAAAGAGAAGATAT
>CAZWLV010000206.1:0-3029 GCA_964634715.1 uncultured Lachnoclostridium sp.
CTCTCAAAAGCACTTTCCACTGCTTCCTCTTTTGTGTAGTATTCGCAGTTAAAAAACTTCATATACAGCGGTTCTCCCTGCCCTTTTGTAAAAAATGTCACCCAATATGCAGATTCTAATGCTTCCTCCGTCTCTAAACTCTCCATTTCCGGTATGGTAAAAAGATCCATCTGATACTGATACAGACATCCGGAATAATCCCCTGCCTGAAATGTTTTCAAAAGCTCACATCCCATATGATTATCCATATAGTTATAACTTGTAAGAAGTCCGTTTTCAAAAACCGCAAACAACTCATATTCCGATGCTTCACATACACCGGCACCGCCCAGAGAATACCATGTCTTCGGTGCAAATTCCCCGTGAGCCGGTGCTTCATATTGATCATTTTCAAACAAACATCCTGCAAAATTCAAAAACAGTTCCATCTGATAACCCGAAAATGTCACTTCTCCATTCAGTGCATCGCATTCGTTCCCCAGTAAAAGCTCCTGCGGCAGTTCATATTTTTTTACTAAAAAACCTTCAATATCCGTATCAGGCACAAACCGTTCATCACTGCTGAATAACAAAAGAACATCGCCTGTTGCTGTATTACAAAGCGTAACATCATCCAGATCACCTGCTGTATGACCATATTCCTCTGCCGTGTCTTCCGGCCAATAATACACCTGCAGTTCATACTGTACCGTATCATATGTAAGAGATGCCTGACGGATCCCTGTCAATGATCCTTTATGAAATTCCGCATCTTCCACCACATTAGAATATGCATCCCAAAAGTCAATCCCTTCTTCCTGCTGTGTCTGTTCCCATGAGGCAGACGTAACCAGCTGCACAAGCGTCTGCATGGTCAGAAGATTTTCAGAAGGATCCACAACATTATAATCATATGGCACCCAGATTCCATTTTCTCCAAACGGCCGGTTCATCAAAACTTCGATCACTCCATCTGGAAAATGAATCTTAACCGTGCAAAAATTGGGATCTTCGCTGTCTTCAAGTTCCGTACGCTGATTGTCTTTATTGGCGATATTCAAAAGATCATATACTGCCCTCTCCGGTTTCAAAAGATCCTGATAATACGCATTTCCGGATAACGCATGTTCATTTAAGATTTCCCCGAAAGAATTTCCCTGCTCATAGCACATCAAAGTATCTCTGATGCCTGACGGATAAGCCATTACAAATTCTTCTGCTGTCGAAATATCATCCAGAATGCTCAATGTTTCTGCACTGACGGCGTAACCGTCTGTCAGTGCCGTCAACGTGATCTGTTCCCTCCAGACAGCTACATGAGGATCTGATGTCCACACATAGTAAAGAATGTCTGCGATATGTTTTTCCTCATCCCAGGAAACAATTTCATACGGAACAATCCCTTCTGTCCATGTCAGCATCGGACTGGATCCAAAGCTAAACCAGACCTCTTCCCCGTGACGTTCTAACACCTGCATCATTTCAAATTGTTGGATCACTTCTTCGCTTGCTAAAGATACGATCGTATTTCCGTCACCGTTACAAAATGCTTCCACCCATTTCTTTACAGTCCACGGAATATTTTTTCCGGTATTTTCAGAATCTTGGCTCTGTTCCTGCTGTTCTTTTTCTGTTACCGATAGATCCTTTTTGGAATTCGTCATAAAACAGACTGCTACCACGATACTCAGCACGACTGCTGCTGCACTCATCCAAAATGCCGGTTTTTTGTAATCCAGAACCGATCTTACCCGGTCTTTTACGCTCACTTCTCCAAATGCAACCGGACACGCCGCAATGAGCCGGCGTTTTACATTGCAGTCCAACAGTGCCTGACAATAAGCTGCTTTCCATGCCTGATCCTTGTCTTTTGTAACTTTTTCATCACATGCAAGCTCAATATCCTTACATAACAGCACATAAGCGATCCAGCAAAGCGGATGAAACCAGTAAACGGCAAGAATACAAAATCCCAAAGGTTTCCAGATATGATCCAAACGCCGTAAATGTGCCTTTTCATGTGCAAGTACACATTCCATCGTCTCTTTCTCCAATCCTGACGGAAGATAGATCCTCGGACGAAAGATTCCTAAAATAAACGGACTGCCCACTTCATCACACACATATACCTTCGCTGAAATTTTCTGTGAGGCTGCTGTCTTCCTTCTGATCAGAAAATACGAAAACACCATATACAGTGCCAAGATGATCACCCCGATCAGCCATATGATCCCTGCTGCAAAAATCACAACCTGCATCGGATTGACAGAAGCGGCAGGATCCGCTGTAAAATGAGTTTCCAACACGGGATTGACCACCTGATTGACGATCGGTACGCCTGATGTGATCTGCGGGACTGCCTGATATTCGATATCAGCCGGAATCGGATCCGAAGAAGGCAAAAGTCCAAATACGCTTTCCATCTGAAAAGGTAAGACCAGCCGGAGTGCAACCACAAGCCAGAGTGCACAGGTGATCCACTTTGGAGCTTTTTTAATGCAGACTCTTACGAACAGCACTGCAAGGATCAGCACACTGGAAATCCATGCACGATTTAATAATGCTAAAAAAAATTGATTCATAAGTTACTTCTCCTCTTTAAACTGGTCGATCATCTTCTGAATCTCTGCTGCTTCTTTTTCTGACAGTTTTTTTCTGCCTGTAAATGCAGCGATAAATGATGGTAATGAGCCGCCAAAATTGTCATTGACAAATTTATGGCTCTTTTCACGGTCAAATTCTGCCTTTGAAATGATCGAAGTGACATTTCCCTCACAATTTTGAAACAATCCCTTCTCGCATAGTTTCCTAAGTACCGTATAAGTTGTCGATTTTTTCCACCCCAACTGCTCCTCTGCAATCTTTACAAGTTTTCCTGAAGGAACCGGCTCATTCTCCCATATAATTTCTGCAAACCGTTCCTGAATTTCACCTAATTCAATTTCCATGATCTGTACCTCCTTTTGGTTTACTCTGGATAAACTTTATATTTTTAGTTTACTCACGATAAACCATTTTGTCAATCTTTTTTACAAAATATTACAGATCAC
>CAZWLV010000207.1:0-3029 GCA_964634715.1 uncultured Lachnoclostridium sp.
TTATTGCATTGCATTGTTAATGGCTGTTACAAGTGCATCTACCGATGCGTGGATAATATCGGCATCTACACCGGCTCCCCAGTATAATTTTCCGTCTCTCTTCGATTCGATTCCTACATAAGCGATGGCACGGGAGCTTGAACTTTTCTCAAGTGCATGCTCTGTATAAGTGATCAGGCTGTATTCCAGACCATATGCCTTTTTCAGTGCATTGCTGACGGCATTTAAGCGGCCGTTTCCTTTTGCATAAGTAACGGTTTCTTCTCCATGGAATACCGAATGTACTTCTGCGGAAAATCCGTCGCTCTGTCTGAAATGTACTTCCGGAATCGCATATGGTGTCGTAATATTTTCGAATTTTTCTTTAAACAGATCAAAGATTTCTTCCGGCTGAAGCTCTTTGTTAAGCACATCGGAAGCATCTTTGGCTGCATATCCCATGGCTTCCCGCATTTTTGGCGGAAGATTGAGTCCGTAGTTTTTCTCCAGAATATATCCGACTCCTCCTTTTCCGGACTGGCTGTTGATACGGATCACATCGGCATCGTAATTTCTTCCCACATCTTTCGGATCGATCGGCAGATACGGTACGGTCCAATGCTCAGGATCCTTTTCATCGATCCACTTCATACCTTTGGCAATGGCATCCTGATGAGAACCTGAGAATGCTGCAAATACGAGCTGACCGCTGTACGGACTTCGCTCATAAACTTTCATGCCGGTATATTCTTCATAGCCTTCCGTGATCTTGTTCATATCCGTAAAGTCAAGCTCCGGATCAATCCCCTGGGAATACATATTCATGGCTACGGTAATGATATCTACATTTCCGGTACGTTCTCCATTCCCGAAAAGCGTTCCTTCTACACGGTCTGCTCCGGCCAGAAGTCCCATTTCCGTATCTGCAACACCACAGCCTCGGTCATTATGCGGATGAAGGGAGATCAGTACATTTTCACGATAATTCATATGTTTGGACATATATTCGATCTGCTGTGCATAGACATGCGGCATGGAATGCTGTACTGTTACCGGAAGATTGATGATCGCTTTTCTGTCAGCTGTCGGCTGCCATACATCCAGCACTGCATTGCATACTTCCAGTGCGTATTCCGGCTCTGTACCGGTAAAACTTTCCGGACTGTATTCAAAACGATAATCAGCACCTGCTTCTTCGGTCAGATCTTTTAATAATTTCGCACCTGCTACGGCAATCTCTAAAATCTCTTCTTTTGATTTTCTAAAAACCTGCTCTCTTTGTGCCAGTGATGTGGAATTATACACATGCACAATCACATTTTTCGCTCCCTGTACTGCTTCAAATGTCTTTTTGATAATATGTTCCCTTGCCTGTGTCAGTACCTGAATGGTCACATCATCCGGAATCAGATCTTTTTCGATCAGGGTACGAAGAAATGTATATTCGGTCTCTGATGCTGCCGGAAATCCCACTTCGATCTCCTTAAAACCGATATCGACCAGCAGCTGGAAAAATTTTAATTTCTGCTCCAGCGTCATCGGCACGACCAACGCCTGATTGCCGTCACGAAGATCCACACTGCACCAGACCGGTGCTTTTTCTACGGAATCCTTTTTTGCCCAATCCATACAGACTTCCGGCGGCATGAAATATTGTTTTTGATATTTTAATGCATTTTTCATTACCATTGTCTCATCCATCCTCTATCCAATTTCAATCTTATCCAATTTTAATTCCGGCAGTTTTTACCACTGATCTGCCGTTCCGCAGATCGTACTGTAGATCGTATCTGCGATCTGATAATATCCTGCTGCACCCGGATGCACTGCATCTACTGCTACAGCTTCTGTTTCTTCCGAATACGGATTTACCTGACGTTCTTCCATAACAAATACGTTTTCACTGTCTACACTGATCCCTGCTGGTACCAGATATACATTTTTTTCTCCTGAGAGCTTTTCATTTAAACTCTGCATCAGCTGAAATACTGCCAGATCCCGCTGCTGTTTATATTCTCCCTGAAACATCAGTGCACCGTTATTCATTTTCATGGAACCGATGCCGTTCTGATCACTCTGATAAATGGTATTGACCACATAGATTGGAAGCTTTTTATCATCTTTTCGGATCAGTTCTACGATCTTACAGATATTTTCCGCATTTTCTTCTCCTGAAAGAAGTCCGTTGGTTCCAAGATGAAGAATGACCACATCCGGATCAAATCCGGTCGTTGATTTATAATAATTCCAGTCAAACCGTTCCTTTTCCGGATTCCAGAATTTGTGAACCGTTTCCCCTTCTTCCAGATCATACGATGTTTCTGAAAGATAATCTGCTGCTGAAAATCCCAGCCTTGCTTCCGTCAAGAATCCTTCATATCCTCTTGTACCATTGCAGACCAACATCTGGTCTAAATGTTCCTGAAGACGGCTGTAAAGTGCTCCGTTGGCAGATAAGCTGTCCCCGATCGTCAGTACGGAAAACTGCCATTTTTTTGCCTCTACGACACACAGTTTTGATTTTTCCTGTGCCAGCAGTGTTCCATCTGTGGCAAAAACAGATACCGTCAGCGGATATTCACCAATCTGATCCTCTGCTGCCGCTATCTGAAATTTTCTTTCCAGACATTCGCCGATCTCACACTCCCATAACACATCGTATTGGGAAATATGTGCTCCCTGATTCGTGATCTGGCTGTTATAAATTTCCATTGTCAGACCACTGGCTGCATAATATTTCTCCGGAAGGCAGATTTCGATCTCCGGCTGTCCGGAAATCGTACCAAAAGCACTATTTTTCTCAGTTTCTTTCGTAATATTTAGAATCCGGACTCCGAGAAAAATAACTGCTGCCGCCAAAAATACCACTGCTGCCGTCAGGATCTTCAGATACAGATTTTTTGTTTCTTTCATTCTTTCTTTTCTCCACTACTGTTGATTAATATAATTGATCAGTCCTTCTGCTTTGATGATCTTCTGCATAAACTCCGGAAATGCCTGTCCCTGATACTGCGTTCCTTTGGTACGGTCATAGATCACACCGCTGTCAA
>CAZWLV010000208.1:0-2992 GCA_964634715.1 uncultured Lachnoclostridium sp.
ACTAATATACCACAAAAGATGTTCTTATACTACCAAAACCTGATTTTCTTTTGCCGTTCTTTGTATTTCGTGTATTTGCTCTTTTTATGTAATGAATAAAACAAGAAGTTTTTTTATAACATTCGCGATCATTTCTATTATTCAGTTTCTAATTTTTCATTTTCTATAAAAAAGACACAGTCAACGGATCCTCTCCATCAACTGTGCCTTTTTGCTGTTTTATGATTACATTCTGTCCGGTGCTTCAAAACCAAGCACATCAATACAGGTTTCTAATACTTTTCTTGTAAGAATGAGCAGGGCAATATAAGATGCCTGTTTTGCTTCATCTTCTTCTCCCATGATCTTTGTTTCATGGTAGAACTTGTTAAATGCATTTGCCAGATCATAGATAAATGCACATACTTTATGCGGTGCATTTTCTTCACAGGCATTTTCCATCATCGCATTGAATTTTGTCAGTTCCAGCATCAGTGCTTTTTCACTGTCATTCGTTGCTTCTCCTACGGTCAGAGTGCGGATGCCGCCTTTAACTTCTTCGTATTTTCTTAAGATTGATTTAATACGTGCGATCGTATAAAGGATATATGGACCTGTATCTCCTTCTGATGAAGTGAAACGATCGATATCAAAGATATAATCTTTAGAAGCCTGATTAGAAAGATCTCCGTATTTTACTGCGGAAAGTCCTACGATCTTTGCAGTCTTTCTTGCTTCTTCTTCTGACATTTCTCCACGTTCCATGATCTTTCCATACATCTGTTCATTAATGTCATGGATCAGTGTTTCCAGTCTCATAACACCGCCGTCACGGGTCTTAAACGGTTTTCCGTCTTTTCCGTTCATCGTACCGAAACCTAAAAATTTCAGTTCTGTATCTTCTCCAACGATCCCTGTCTTTTTCGCACAGCGGAATACCTGGATGAAATGCATTTCCTGACGTTTGTCTACAACATAGATGACTTTATCCGGATGGAAATCTTCTTCACGCTGAACCAGTGTCGCAAGGTCAGTCGTCGTATAAAGGCTTGCTCCGTCAGATTTTAAGATCATACATGGCGGGATTTCCTTTGTATCGTCTTCATTTTTAACATCAACGACCAGTGCACCTTCACTCATGTAAGCATATCCTTCTTTGGTCAGTCTTTCTACCATAGCCGGAATATAAGCCTGTGCATCGGATTCCCCTTTCCAGAGATCAAAAGAAACACTTAAATTTGCATAGTTTTTCTTCAGGTCAGTTACGGAAACATTTAAAATATGCTGTAATAATGCACGATAGCCTCTTCTTCCCTGCTGTAACTGATGGGTTGCTTCCATCGCCGCTTTTTTAAATTCTTCGTCTACTTTTGATTTACCGCTGGCTGTCGGATAGATTTCTTCTAATTCGGAAATGGTAAATGGTGCTTCTTCCGGATATGTTCCTGTATAGCTTTCATCATAATAAACCAGATCCGGTTTTCTTTCTTTTAATTCTGTAATGATCAGACCAAGCTGAAGTCCCCAGTCACCCAGATGTACATCACCGATGACATTGTGTCCCATAAATCTGCTGATCCGTTTTACACTTTCACCGATGATCGCAGAACGAAGATGTCCTACGTGCAGTGGTTTTGCTACGTTTGGTCCGCCGTAATCGATCACGATGGTTTCCGGTTTTTCTACTTTGTCACAGCCAAGTCTTTCATCTTCCTGCATACCATTTAAGTATTCTGATAAAAATGCAGGTGCGATCTTGATATTGATAAAGCCCGGATTCACTGCTGTCACTTCTGCAAAGCATTCGCTTTCTGCCAGTTTTTCAACTACTGCATTAGCGATCATGATCGGTGCTTTTTTATACTGTTTTGCCGCTGCCATGGCACCATTGCACTGGTATTCGCAAAGATCCGGGCGGTTAGATAACGATACTTTTGCAAATTTGGTATCAATTTCTGCTGCTTCAAAAGCCTTTACTACTTCGGCTTCGATTAAATCTATGATCTTTTTCATACATGTTCCTTTCTCGTAAGTATGTGTATTCATATTTTCATAGGATCCTCAAGGGATTCTTTTTTTCAATCCTATCCCTGAATGGTTTATTATAGCATTGTTCCTAAAGTTTTTCAACGATTTAGGAATTTTCATTTTCTTTTTTCGGTGCTGCTGCACGGAGCATAGCGATTTCTTCTTTATACGGCGGAAAACTGTCTTTGCTTCCGTCTTCTGCCGGGATCCACGGTGTTTCTAAAATCTTCGGCACATGCATGAAATCCGGATGATATACGATATTTCTGATGGCATCAAATCCGATATATCCCTGTCCCAGATTTGCATGACGATCTTTTCCGGCACCAAATACATTTTTACTGTCATTGATATGGAATGCTGCGATCTGATCTTTTCCGATCAGCTGGTCAAATCTGTCGATCACACCATCAAAATCATGGATAATGTCATATCCGGCATCATGGGTATGACAGGTATCAAAGCACACTCTCAGTTTTTCATTATATTTAACTCCATCATAGATCCTTGCCAGTTCTTCAAAGCTTCTTCCAATCTCGGTTCCTTTTCCTGCCATAGTTTCCAGTGCCACATAACAGTCCATATCTGCGGTCAGCACTTCATTTAAGCCCTGAATGATCGATGCAATTCCTGCATCAACACCTGCTCCTACGTGAGCTCCCGGATGAAGCACCAGCACATGACTTCCCATCGCAACCGTTCTTTCGATCTCCACTGCTAAAAATTTCACAGCGATGTCATAAGTTTCCGGTTTTACGGTATTTCCCAGATTGATGATATATGGTGCATGAACGATAAACTGCTCAATGCCGTTTTCTGCCATACATTTCTGAGCCGCTTCGATATTTAACTCTGATATTTCTTTTCTTCTCGTATTCTGCGGTGCTCCCGTATAGATCATAAACGTATTTGCACCATAAGACACTGCTTCTTCTACCGAACCAAGCATCATCTTTTTACCACTCATTCCCACATGGGAACCTAA
>CAZWLV010000209.1:0-2977 GCA_964634715.1 uncultured Lachnoclostridium sp.
TACTGCACAGTCGATCACAAAACCTGTCTTAAATTCTACCGGTGTGATCAGTGCTGTCGTTCCTACGACGAATAAAATATTAAAAACATTGCTTCCTACGATATTTCCGATGGCAATGTCTGCTTTTCCTTTTTTGGCTGCTGTCACAGATGTCACAAGCTCCGGAAGAGAAGTTCCAAAAGCGATGATCGTCAGTCCGATGAGGCGGTCTGAAACACCAAAGATTTTTGCAATGATCGTTGCATGATCTACTGTCAGATTGCTTCCGGCTACGATCAGAACGATTCCGACTGCCAGCATCAAAAGCTGTTTCCAAAGCGGCATTGGTTCGATCTCTTCTTCATCCGTTCCATTTTTTGCCATTTTAAACAAATATCCAAGATAAACAAGAAAGAATGCCCATAAGATCACACCTTCGCCTCTTCCGATAACATTTCCGGAAATTCCAAGTACTGCCAGAAGGATCGTGATCACATGCATAAACGGCATTTCCCAGCGGATCGTAGACTGCTGTACCGGAACTGCGATGATCACAGCCGTGATCCCTAAGATCAGAAGTACATTTAAAATATTACTGCCAACAACATTTCCAATGGTAATTCCTGCATTTCCTGACGTTGCCGCAGTGATGCTGACTGCCGCTTCCGGTGCACTGGTTCCCATCGCCACGATCGTCAGTCCGATCACCAGCTGAGGGATCCCAAATCTTGCTGCAAGTCCTGCCGCACCATCTACAAACCAGTCTGCTCCTTTTACGAGCATGACAAACCCTACGATCAAAAGTAACAATGATATGATAAACTGCATACGTTTTTTTCTCCTCTTTAAAATCCGATCATCTGCACGATAAAAGCTGCTGCGGCGGCCCCTACCGCTACTGTCAAAAGTCCTTTTTTCAAATATGCCAAAATCAATGCCGTCAAACATCCTGCTGCAGCACTTGGGTACGTACCCGTACTGGAAAAGATTGCTGGAAATGTCATTGCCGACAAGACCACACACGGTACATAAAACAAAAATGATTTAATTCTGACATTGGTAATCTTCTTTCGAAAGATCGCAAACGGAAGCATCCGGATCAGATACGTAACGACTGCCATCACTGCGATCCCTGTGATCATATATCCTGTATTCATCCTTCTTCCTCACTTTCTTCTACCGGAAACAGCCATGCTGCCACACTGCATACAACCAAAGTCACCAGAATGATCCTCCAGCCGCCGGACAGATTTTTTAAGATCGGCAGATAATTGCATAATACACTGGCTGCAACAGCCATAAGAACAGCGATCAGGATATTTTTATGTTCTTTTGCTGACGGTACAATGATCGCAATGAACATTCCATACAATGCAATCCCCATGGCATTGGAAAGTGCCGGCGGCATCAGAGAAGTCGCCGCACCGCCTACAAATGTACCTCCTGTCCATCCTAACAGTGAGATCAGGATCAGACCTGCCATATAAGCCGTGCTTAATTCGTGCGGTCTTTGCAGGGAAACTGCAAAGATCTCATCTGTAATCCCAAAAGCCACGGCAAGACGCTCTTTCATAGACATTTTCTGTTCCAGCTTCTGGGACACCGAAATAGACATTAAAAAATACCGGATATTGATGACCAGTGTGGTCAGAGCGATCTCCATCATTGCCCCTCCTGCCACGATCAGATTCATTCCGGCGAACTGTCCTGCACTGGTCAGATTGGTCAGGGAAATGACCACTGCTGCCCAGAGCGGGATTCCTGACAGTACCGCTGTCAGGCCAAATGCCATGGATACAGAAAAGTATCCTAAACAAATCGGAAGTCCATCACGGACTCCCTCCAAAAATTCCTGTTTTTTCATAAGTATCTTCCTCAATCACTTTTTTCCGGGTACTGCAAAGATAAAGATCAGAGAGCTGATCAGCAACATATACGGATACGTCAGCTTCGGCAGGATCTGAAATGCACTGACTTCACAGCCAAGCTCTACTGCCGTTGAAACTGCTACCAGCATCTGTGCTCCATAAGGAATAATCCCCTGAAAGATGCAGGAAAACGTATCCAGAAGCGATGCCGCTCTCTTTGGCGTGATCCCATAAGTTTCTGCCATTTCTTTTGCGATCGGATTTGCCATCACAATGGCGACCGTATTGTTTGCCGTTGCAACGTCCATCGCTCCTACCAGAAGCCCCATTCCAAGCTCTCCGCCTTTTTTTCCTTTAAATACCCGTTTGATCAGATCCAGCAGTGCCGCAAAGCCGCCATACTCTGTGATCAGGGCACAGATTGCAGAAACAAGGATCGCAACCATGGTCGTTTCAAACATTCCTGCTGCTCCGGATCCCATATTGGTCAGAAGATCCACCGCCTGTACAGCTCCGGTTGCCAGCATGATCACGGAACCGCAAAAGATTCCTGCCAACAGAACGATAAATACATTGATCCCGATGATTCCGCCTGCCAGTACCAGCACATACGGCACGATCTGAAGCAGCTCATAACTTCCCTGTACCGTTTCCGTCACATCCGCACCTGCCGAATGGAATAACAGGATTCCCAAAGTCGCCAGTGCTGCCGGAAATGCGATCCAGAAATTTTCACGGAATTTATCTTTCATGGCACAGCCCTGACCGTTGCAGGCTGCAATGGTCGTATCGGAAATGAACGACAGATTATCTCCAAACATTGCTCCTCCGGCTACTGCACCGATGCATAAAGGCAGTTCAAAGCTGGTACTGTTTGCAAGTGCAACGGCGATCGGCGTGATCAGCGTGATCGTTCCTACCGAAGTTCCCATTGCCACCGATACAAAGGCACTGACGACAAAAAGCACCAGCACTGAAAATCTTGCCGGAATGATCGACAGCATAAAATAAGCAACACTTTCCGCACTGCTCCTTCCGACGACACCTACGAAAATACCGGCAGTCATAAAGATCAGGATCATGGTAATGATATTTTTATCCCCGACTCCTTTTGCCATGATCTCCAGTTT
>CAZWLV010000210.1:0-1295 GCA_964634715.1 uncultured Lachnoclostridium sp.
CATCTACCTAAACATTTTCCGGTAATTTCTTCGAATATTTGATTTTCTGGCTATGATATAATCCACCGTTTCCTGACTGTGAATACCCAATCGCTACTGCGATCAGATAGAACGGCATTCCTTCAAATCCGAACAGTTCAAATGCAAGTAACAAAGATGCCAACGGGCTGTTGGTCACTGCACAGAATAATGCTGTCATACCGCAGGCTGCACACAGCGATGGAGCAAATCCTAACATCTGTCCAAAAAGACAGCCAAACGTAGCTCCGACAAAAAGAGTTGGCACGATCTCGCCGCCTTTATAGCCTGAACCTAAAGATAAAGCAGTAAATAACAGCTTCAGTATAAATGCTGCCCAGATCACTTCTCCTTCAACTGCTCTTTCGACGATGTTCATACCACCGCCAAGATAATCTGTTGTTCCAAGCACTTTTGCAAGAACGATTACGAAAAGACCACCTGCAAAAATCCGTAAATATGGATTTTTGATATATTTTTTATAAAGATGCTCTGCACTATGTAAAACACCACAAAATGCAAAGCTTAATGCCGCACAGAAAAATGCCAATGCTGCGATCTTCAGTGCGGAAGAAAGATCAAATGCCGGAATACCTGTAACATTAAAATGTTCTGCATGCCCGCCGCAAAGTTTTGCTACTTCAAAAGCAGTCAGTGATGCTATTGTACACGGAAACAGTGCAGAATACTGCATCATTCCTACTGCTGCAACTTCGATCGCAAATACTGCTGCTGCCAATGGCGTTCCGAATAATGCGGAAAAGCCTGCTGCCATACCGCACATTGTCATCAGTTTTCGGTCTGTTTCATCCGGATGAAACAATTTTCCGATCGTCTGTGCAATGCTGCCTCCCAGCTGTAATGCTGCTCCTTCTCTTCCGGCAGAACCGCCTCCCAGATGTGTCAGAACGGTTGCCGCAAAGATCATTGGTGCCATTCTGAAAGGAATTTCTTCTCCTTCCTGAACTGCTTCCATGACAAGATTCGTTCCGCCGCCTTTATTTTCGAATTTATAGATCAGCACGATCACAAGACCGATCACTGGTAATAAATACAGGATCCATGGATGATTTCCGCGAAGCTCTGTTACAAATGTAATGCTTCTTGCAAAATACGCTCCCACTGCTCCAAGGACAGCTCCAGTCAACACTGCAAACAGTGTCCATTTCAGCAGAAACAGAATTTTATCCAGAAAAATCCTGACTGCATCTTTTGAATTTTTCATATGTAGTTCTCCTAATCTCTAAAAAATTGCTTTGTATTTCCTGAACACAAAA
>CAZWLV010000210.1:1395-2969 GCA_964634715.1 uncultured Lachnoclostridium sp.
TAAAAAGTGGGGATCAACTGATCCCCACAATCTACTTATTTTAATATTGATCCTGCTAAATCTTATTCAGCTTCTTTTGCTCTTTCAGCTACTTCTTTATCCTGAATGTCTGACGGAGCCTGTTCATATCTTGCGAATTCATAAGAGAATGTTCCGCTTCCCTGTGTCATGGAACGTAAGTCTGTAGAATATCCGTAGATTTCCATTGTCGGGATATCTGCTTCTACTTCTGTCTTTCCATCACCTGTTGGGTTCATACCAAGTACACGGCCACGGCGCTTGTTCAGATCACCCATAACATCACCGGTGAATTTATCAGGTACTACGACTTTCATGTTTACGATCGGCTCTAAAAGAACCGGTTTTGCTTCCATAAAGCCCTGTTTGAATGCCTGGATCGTAGCCATCTTAAATGCCATTTCTGAGGAATCTACCGGATGATAAGATCCATCATATAATGTTGCTTTTACGCCTACTACCGGATATCCAGCCAAAGGTCCTTTTCCTACAGAATCCTGTAAACCTTTTTCAACTGCCGGGAAGTAGTTCTTCGGAACTGCACCGCCTACAACGATCTGTTCAAAAACAAATGGTGTTTCAAGATCGCCTGATGGTTCAAATTTCATCTTAACATGTCCATACTGACCATGTCCGCCGGACTGTTTTTTGTATTTTGCATCTACATCAGAGTTCTTTCTGATCGTTTCTTTGAATGCGATCTTTGGTTTTCCAAGTTCTACTTCTACTTTATATCTGTCAAGAAGTTTGGAAACTACAACATCCAGATGCTGGTCGCCCATACCATAAAGCAGTGTCTGACGGTTTGCACTGTCGTTTACTGTCTTTAATGTCAGATCTTCTTCCATTAATTTTGCAAGTGCCTGAGAGATCTTGTCTTCATCACCTTTATTTTTTGCTTTATAGCTCTTATATGTATAAGGTTTGGACATTTCTGTTCTTGCATACATTACGACATTGTTCTTTGTGCAAAGGGTATCGCCTGTTTTTGCAGATAATTTACCGATCGCTCCGATATCACCTGCATGAAGTTCTTTAACTTCTTCTGTTTTGTTGCCGCGGATCACATAAAGTTTGTTTAATTTTTCTTCGATATCCTGTGCCTGATTATAAAGAACATCTTCCGGTTTTAATACACCTGATGCAACTTTGATCAGAGAATATTTACCGATGAACGGGTCAACGATGGTCTTAAATACATATGCTGATTTTGCTTTCGCAAAGTTATAATCTGCTTCAAAAATACTGTTTGTCTTTGTATTGATACCTGCACATTTTCTCTTATCCGGACTTGGGAAGAGTTCTACGATATCATTCATCAAGTTATGAATGTTACGAAGTTCTGTGCTGGATCCCATAGATACAGGAACGATGCTGCCGTCATCTACGTTAAATCTCATTGCAGCAATGATCTCACTTGGTGTGAATTCTTCTCCTGCGAAATATCTTTCCATAAATTCGTCACTGGTTTCTGCAACTGCATCCATCAGTGCTTCACGATAAATTTCAAGGTTTGGTTTACAATATTCAGGAATTTCACATTTTTCTCTTGTTCC
>CAZWLV010000211.1:0-2962 GCA_964634715.1 uncultured Lachnoclostridium sp.
CAAAAACGGTTATGCTAATCTGCTCTATATAGTGATTTAACTTAATAAAGAATGGAGATAAAATCATGGAAAGAATTAAAACATTAGAAACACGTAGTCTTTGCGAAAGTGCAAAAAACGGCGGTTGCGGCGAATGTCAGACTTCTTGCCAGTCCGCATGTAAAACAAGCTGCGGTGTTGCAAATCAGTCTTGCGAAAGCAAAGAAAAATAAGAATTAAACATTCTGCAAAATGGAATCTCGAAAACGAGGTTCCATTTTTAACGTAAACACAAAAAAGAAAGAGGATAATCATGGTACATCAATATAAATTAAACGGTTTTAACATCGTTTTAGATACCTGTTCCGGCGGCGTACATGTCGTAGATGAAGTTGCTTATGACATCATCGAGCTGTTCCCGAAAAAAACAGCTGATGAGATCGTTGCCGAACTTTTAGAAAAATATGCAGACCGTGAAGACGTAACAGAAGAAGAACTCCGCCTCTGCATCGAAGACGTACAGGCATTGATCGATTCCAAACAGCTGTATACGGAAGATACATTTGAACCGATGGCAGGTACTTTTAAGGAACGCTCCGGAAACGTGATCAAAGCACTCTGCCTCCATGTAGCACATACCTGCAATCTTAACTGCTCTTACTGCTTTGCCAGTCAGGGAAAATACCATGGCGACCGTGCATTGATGAGCTTTGAAGTCGGAAAACGTGCATTGGATTTTTTGATCGAAAATTCCGGCAGCAGACGCAATCTGGAAGTAGATTTCTTCGGCGGCGAACCACTGATGAACTGGGACGTTGTGAAGGATCTTGTAAAATATGCCCGCAGCGTTGAAAAAGAACATAACAAAAATTTCCGTTTTACCCTGACTACCAACGGTATGCTCATCGATGATGACGTGATCGAATTTGCCAACAAAGAAATGAGCAACGTCGTATTAAGTCTTGACGGCCGCAAAGAGATCCACGATGCAACCCGTGTAGACTATGCCGGAAATGGAAGCTATGAAAAGATCGTTCCGAAATTCAAAAAAATGGTCGAATCCAGAAACGGACAGAACTATTATATGCGTGGTACTTTTACCCATGCCAACCCTGATTTTACAAAAGATGTTTTCCACATGGCAGATCTTGGATTTACGGAATTGTCCATGGAACCTGTTGTCTGTGCCGCAGATGATCCGATGGCACTGACTCCGGAAGATCTTGAAATCGTAAAAGAACAGTATGAAATCCTTGCAAAAGAGATGATCAAACGCAAAGAAGAAGGACACGGCTTTACGTTCTATCATTATATGATCGACTTAACTGCCGGACCATGTATCTATAAACGTATCTCCGGATGCGGTTCCGGAACAGAATACATGGCAGTCACTCCTTGGGGAGATCTGTATCCATGTCACCAGTTTGTAGGCGAAGAATCCTACAAATTAGGAAATATCTGGGACGGCGTTACCAATGACGCACTTCGTGAAGATTTCCGAAGCTGCAACGCCTATGCAAGACCGGAATGTAAAGACTGCTGGGCAAAATTATACTGTTCCGGCGGATGTGCAGCCAACGCTTATCATGCAACCGGTTCTATCCGCGGGATCTATGAATCCGGCTGTGAACTTTTCCGCAAACGTATTGAATGTGCGATCATGATCAAGGTTGCCGAACAAGCCGGAAAATAATGAATACACCGATCGCAGATTTTGTACAAAACTATGAAAAAAAGAAGCTCAGCCGTCTTCATATGCCCGGCCACAAAGGGCAAAGCTTTTTAGGCTGTGAACGTTATGATATTACAGAAATCTCCGGTGCAGATGCTTTATACGAAGCCGAGGGCATTATTGCAGAAAGTGAACGAAACGCATCGATGCTCTTTGGCTCCGGCCAGACTCTGTACTCTACGGAAGGCTCCAGTCAGTGCATCCGTGCAATGCTTTGTCTCGCCGTACAGGAATGGAAATCCCGTTTTGATCCGCAGGGTCACAAACGCCCGGTGATCGTCGCTGCACGCAATGTCCATAAAGCCTTTGTCTATGCAGCTTCTCTGCTGGATCTTGATGTCATCTGGCTGTGGCCGGAAACAGAATGTTCCATCTGTTCCTGCCATGTCGCACCGGAAAACTTAGAACAGACTTTGGATTCCCTCGAAATTCCGCCGGCTGCCGTTTACGTGACCAGTCCGGACTATCTTGGGAACCAGCAGGATATTCAGGCTCTGGCAGACATTTGTCATGCACATGATACGCTCCTGACCGTGGATAATGCACATGGTGCTTACCTGCATTTTTTAAAAGAACCTTGTCATCCGCTGGATCTGGGAGCAGATATCTGCTGTGATTCTGCCCATAAGACACTTCCTGTTCTGACCGGAGGAGCTTATCTTCAGATCAGCACGCATGCACCGGAAAGCTTTTTTAAAAATGCCAAACACGCCATGGCACTCTTTGGTTCTACCAGTCCTTCTTACCTGACACTTTCTTCTCTGGATCTTTGTAATCAATACCTTTTTGACGGATATTCGGAAAAATTACAGATTTTATGTGAAAAAGTAACCCATTTAGAGAATACTCTTCATCAAAATGGCTGGAAAACAGAAGGAACGGAACCCACTAAACTGACGATCTCCATGCCGGCACACATTTCCGGCACAGATATGGCTGAAAAACTGCGAACCTTTCACGCAGAATGTGAGTTTGCCGATCCGGATTTCGTCGTTTTGATGTTTACACCGGAAAATCAGGCTCTGGATTTTGAACGGATCGAGCAGGCTTTTGGGAAAAATCCTTTTCCTTATGAAGACAGGATCCCACTTTCCCACTCTGCCTGTGAAAGAAAATGTACGATCCGCGAAGCCATGTTTTCCCCACATGAAACGATCTCCATCAAAAAAGCAGTTGGGCGGATCTGCGGTACCGTAACCGTTTCCTGCCCTCCGGCGATCCCGATCGTGGTATCCGGCGAGATCATTACTC
>CAZWLV010000212.1:0-2960 GCA_964634715.1 uncultured Lachnoclostridium sp.
TTATTTTATACCGTAATCTCAATCTGATTGCCTTCCGCATCTAAGATACAGCTTTCATAATATCCGTCTCCGGTCGTTCTCGGTCCGCTGATCACCTGATATCCATCTGCTTTTAGTCTTGCTGTAAGTGCATCTACCTCTTCTTTGGATCCAAGCGAAAATGCCATATGAACATAACCTTTGAAAAGGCCTTCTGCCGCCCTTTCCTGCAATTCCGGCTTATTCATGATCTCTAATCTTGCTCCATCTGAAAAACTCAGAAAATAAGATCGAAATCCTGTTTTTGGATTATGATATAATTCGTTTGGCACTGCCTGAAAATATTTCACAAAAAACTCTTTCGCAGTCTCCAGATCAGCTACATACATTGCTACATGTTCCATTTTCATGATTTTTTCTCCATTCTAATGTTTCATATACTTTTTCATAAGATATTCCATACCATATTTTCCTGCATATCCTGAAATGATCCCTACAACAATCCCGCCTAAAATATCCGTCGGATAATGTACATACAGATACATTCTGGAAAATGCCATTACACTTCCAAGCACCAATGCCGGCCATGCAAGTTTCTTTTCTTTTGCCAAAAACAAAGCTGTGATCGACGCAAAGGAAGCAGCCGTATGTCCGGAAGGAAATGAAAAATCTTTTGGTCTTTTCACGATCAGTTCGACTGCCGTATTCACATCAAACGGTCTCGTTCGTGCCGCCAGATTTTTTAAAATGCCATTACACAAAACTACGTCTACGAGCAATGCTCCGATAAGAAACATTCCTGCTTTTCTCGTTTTCGGGATCATAAACAATAAAATTGCCAGTAAGATCCAGATCACACCTGCATTTCCAAGCATTGACACAAAGCACATGATGCGGTCAAGCAGCGGTGTCCGCAGATTTTGGATCATATCTAAAATCATAAGTTCCATCTTTCTCATTCCTTTACTGCTGTTTTTACTTTCACTGCAGTTCTTCTTTTCTCTTTTTAGGTAGTTTCACTATTTTTTATTCAAGAGACACACTGTTTCTATTCCGCTTGTCCACGGGAACATATCTACCACCCATGCTTCCTGTGCATCATATCCATTTTTCTTGAAATATCCAAGATCCCTTGCCAGCGTTTCCGGATTGCAGGAAACATAAACTACTTTTTTCGGTGCCAGCTTTACCACAGATGACATAAAAGTTTCATCGCTTCCGGCTCTCGGCGGATCCATAAAGACCACATCGATCGCTCCTTTTCCTTCCTGAGCAGCCATCTGCACCATAAATTTTCCTGCATCATTCTGATAAAACTGGATATTTTTTACACCATTGCTTTTCGCATTGGCTCTTGCATCTCTGACTGCATCCGGATTCAGTTCGACACCGATCACTTCTTTTGCATATTTCGCTGCCGCCATGCCAATGGTTCCGATACCACAGTAAGCATCTAATACTCGTTCCTTTCCTTTCAGATCAGCCAGACGAATCGCTTTTCTGTAAAGAACTTCCGTCTGTTCTGTATTGATCTGGTAGAAAGATTTCGGTGAAATACGGAACGTCAGTCCGCAAAGTGTATCTTCAATATATCCTTTGCCATAAATTGCCTTTTCTTTTTCCCCTAAGATCATGCTGGTGCGTTTATCATTCACATTCAGTACGATAGTCGTGATCTCCGGATGAAGTTTCAGCAATGCTTTGACAAAATTATTTTTTCCCGGCATGACCGGACTGGACAGCACCAGTACTACCATGATCTGTCCGCTGTGATGTCCGACTCTGACCAGCACATGACGAAGCAGTCCATATCCCGTATCTTCGTCATAAATTTTGATCTTAAATGATTTTGCAAGTTCACGAATGCTTCTGATGATATCATCTGCTTTCTGATTTTCGATCATACAGGAATCTACCGGAACGATCCTGTGGCTGTTTGCTTCATAAGTCCCTGATATGATCGTGCCATTTTTCAATCTTCCAAATACTGCATGAACTTTATTGCGATATTCGTAAGGATGTTCCATTCCAAGGATCCCTTTTACTTCACAATACGGCTTTAAAAGCTTTGCAGCCTCTTTTTTCTTCTTTTTTAACTGTTCGTTATATGGAATTCCCTGATATGCACAGCTTCCGCATTTTTTATTTACCGGGCATACTTCCGGTTTCTGTACTTTTTTTACTTCTTTTTGCACTTTCTTTTCCATCTTTCTCTATACTCCCTCACCTGTAAACGCCGGTATAAAACTCTCTTCTGCCGTTTCTCCCTCTTGGATAAATGCATTTTCAATTCCCAGAGAAATTGCATAGTCTACCAGTCTGTCATATTCACATTTTTTCAATTTTCTGTTGATCTCCGGATAAGGTTCTACATGCGGCAGCGGTGTATACTGGTTCATCAGACTCATATAAATGCTGTCACCATAAGTTTCATACAAATATCGGACTACCGCTTTAGAATCCTTGATTCCTCCCGGCAGCATTAAATGTCTGACAATGATCCCATTTTTCATCATTCCACGATCATCAAAAACTGCTTTTGGCTGCTGTCTTACCATTTCCGCTAACGCATTTTTCGCTGTTTGAGGATAATCTTCCGCATGGGAATACTTTTTAGCACGCTGGCTGTCCATATATTTAAAATCCGGCAGATAAATATCTACCAGTCCTTCCAGCATTTTCAGCGTTTCTGTTTTCTCATATCCGCCGCAATTATAAACCACCGGAATCTGAAGTCCCTCTTTTTTTGCTTGTTCTAATGCTTTTATGATCTGCGGCACATAATGCGTTGCCGTTACCAGATTGATATTATTGGCTTTCTGTTCCTGAAGTTCTAAAAAAATCTCTGCTAAACGTTCTACCGAGATCTCTTTTCCCTGTTCTGCCCTTGCGATCTGATAATTCTGGCAAAATACACATCGGAGATTGCATCCGGTAAAAAAAACAGCCCCGCTTCCTTCCTCTCCGGAAATGCAGGGCTC
>CAZWLV010000213.1:0-2946 GCA_964634715.1 uncultured Lachnoclostridium sp.
AGCAGCTAATCACTTGCTGATCTGCTGTGTAAAAGTATAATTCAGTCCCATAATGTGTTTCATTTTACTGCTTCACCTCCTGCTGATTTGCTATGTAAAAGCATGCTTCAGGTGTGAGCAGGCTGTATAAGCAAAAACGACATTTGCAATACTATACTTAACGCCCTATTGAAGTTAAAAAATCCGTGTGTTACACTACGTTCTAATATTGATCCAAATGTTTAAGGAGGCAGATCATGAAACCTGAAATCTTATTATCAGAAGCCGAAAATTTTAAAGAAACTCTCATTAAAGACCGGCGTTTTTTCCATACCCATCCGGAAGTGGGATTTGACTTAAAACTTACCAAAGAATATGTCAAAAAAGAACTCCTCTCAATGGGATATGAACCTGTTGAATGCGGAAAATGCGGTCTTTTGGCTCTTGCCGGAGGAAAACGTTCCGGAAAAACATTTCTTCTCCGTGCCGACATGGATGCCCTGAAGATCACGGAAGAAGCCGACATCCCTTTCCCGTCAGAACATCCGGGAAAAATGCACGCCTGTGGTCATGACCTTCATACTGCCATGCTGCTCGGTGCTGCAAGACTGTTAAAACTGCATGAAGAAGAACTTCAAGGAACCGTTAAACTCTTTTTCCAGCCTTCCGAAGAAACTTTTGAAGGTTCGAAAGACATGATCGAACATGGTGCTTTAGAAAATCCCCGTCCGGATGCTGCTCTGATGATCCATGTTATGGCCGGAATGCCTCTTCCTGCCGGAACCGTCATCGTATGCGACGGCGGTGTCAGTGCACCGGCAGCCGATTATTTTCAGATCTCCATTCAGGGCAAAGGCTGTCATGGTGCCATGCCGCAGACCGGTGTTGATCCGATCGTGATCGCTGCCCATACCGTCACAGCCCTGCAGGAGCTTCACGCAAGAGAACTTGCCATGTCTGATGAAGCCGCACTGACTTTTGGATTTTTACAGGCAGGACAGATGGAAAATGTCATTCCGGATCGTGCAAAACTTGGCGGTACGCTTCGTACTTATGATGAAGAACTTCGAAAAACATTAAAACAGCGGATGCAGGAAATCTGCGAAGGAACCGCAACAATCTTTCGTGGAAAAGCAGAACTTCATTTTACCAGCAGCTGTCCGACACTGTTCAATGATGCGGATCTTTCTGAAAATGTAACTGCCTACTGTAAAGAACTTCTCGGTACCCAACGTGCATTTTCCACGGCACAGTTAAAAGCCATGTCACCCGGTGCTGCTTCCTCAAAAACGGTCGGATCAGAAGATTTTGCTTACGTCAGTCATGAAATCCCTTCCATCATGCTGGCTCTCGCCGCCGGAGAACCCAAAAACGGTTATTGTTACCCACAGCATCATCCAATGGTCAGCTTTGATGAATCCGTACTGGTTCCGGGAAGCTGTGTCTATGCCTACACTGCCATGCGATGGCTGGAAGAACATTCATGATCCTATTACAGCTGCCAAGCACGATCTGCGAGTTTGGCAGCTGATTCGCAGGCATCAAATACAGGCATACAGATATCCTGTATTTTTTTCGCTGTCTTATCCGTGTTTCTTCTTATAATAGTAGGAAAACAGTAAACTAAGAATCAGCATTACCAGTGCAGCACTTACCCAGCAAAAGCCCATATCATATAATGGAAGTTTTCGGCAAAGTTCACTGACTGCTCCCAAAGGTACCTTTGCCTGATCCAGTGCATAGATCACACTGACCACTCCGGTACCCGCTGCCACCAACGGATAGACATAGCGGTTAGATTTCCAGAAACGATGACTCAGACCTAAAAGGATCAGCACGATCGATACCGGATAAATCGCATTTAACACCGGAATAGAAATGCTCAGGATCATATTTAGACCAAGGTTACAGATCAAAAAGGAAAATCCGGTAATAAGCAATACCCATTTCTGATAAGAAACCTTCGAAAAGAGCATTGCAAAATACTGGGAAATGGAATTGATCAGACCTACGCATGTCGTCAGGCAGGCAAGCGTAAAGATCGCTGCAAGCAGGATCGCACCAAAATCTCCAAACAGCTGATAAACGATGCATCTTAACGTCCACGCACCATTTTCCTGAATCGCATAAACACCGGAACTGCACATTCCCATATAAGATAATGTGATATACACCACCGCTAAGATCGTTCCTGCAACAATTCCTGCATAGACGGTATATTTGAGCATTTCATTTTTCTTTGTGATCCCGAAACTTTCCAGCGTTGTTGCGATCACAAGACCGAAGTTTAATGCTGCGATCGTATCCATGGTCTGATATCCTTCCGTAAATCCTTTTAATACGGACATTTTGCGGTAGCTTTCCTGTGCTTCTGCAACTTTTACTTCCCCCTTGAATAAAAAGCTGAGAAACAAAAACAGTAATAAGAGCAGAAGGCTCGGTGTTAAAAAATTCCCGATCCTTTTCACTAATTTTCCCGGATTCATACACAGCCATAAGGCAATGAGGAAAAATACGAGAGAATACATGAGCATCCAGAAAGTCGTATCTGCTCCCTGCGGCAGATACGGTGCAACTGCCATTTCAAAAGGTACCGATGCCGCCCTTGGGATTCCAAGTCCCGGTCCAATGGACACATAGATCAGCACCGTAAATACGATTGCAAATTTACTTCCTACCTGCTTTGCAAGCTGATCCAGACCATTAAAACGTGCGACAACGATCACTCCCAGCACCGGCAGGATCACTGCAGTTACCAGAAATCCCGCCATGGCTCCCATCGTATGATTTCCGGCATTCTGCCCTAAAAATGGCGGAAAGATCAGATTCCCCGCTCCAAAAAATAGTGAAAACAGCATAAAGCATACCAATAACAGATTTTTTTTACTTAGTTTCATTTTCTTTCTCCTTCTCCTTTTTTCCAAAAAACTTGGGAAACGCAAGATTTTTCTTGCTACTCTCGTAACT
>CAZWLV010000214.1:0-2945 GCA_964634715.1 uncultured Lachnoclostridium sp.
GGACTGGAAAGTGCAGAAGAGATTAAATAAAAATTTATGATGAGCAAATAGGTTGATCAAGATAAAACATTAATGTTTGATCAGAAAAAAACCTAAAGAAAACAGCTTTGGCATGATGAGTGTCAAAGCTGTTTTTTATGTTGACAGCGAGAAAAATCATATGCTTGTATGCAGATTTAGCGAGCACTGCGATAACTTGAGAAGTTCGAAGAGCGTGCTTTTCATAGTTACAGCAGATCAGTTTCCGGAAATTCTGTCCGACCGGTAGGTGTTGTACCGAAAAATTTCCGATATGCTCTGGAAAAAGAAGAATAACTTCCAAAACCGCATTGGAAACAGACCTCTGTTGCCGCATGTCCCTGTGCGATCAGGTCTCGTGCCAGCATCAGACGATGGGCAGACAGGTAATTGTGGATCGTTGTTCCGGTTTCTTCCTTAAAGCGTCTCATCAGGTGAAAACGGCTGAGATAAAACTTTTGTGACAGCAGTTCAATATCCACTTCTTCCGTCAAATGGGTATCCAGATAATGGATCACATCCAGCATCCGCTGGCTTTTTGGAAGGATCGGTGCCGGCATATGCACATTTTCCTGCCGAATGCCACGTGAAATCTCTACCATGAGACGGAGCAGGATCCCGGTACTGGAAATCTCACTTCCATAATGTCCGTCAGACAATTCTTTTTCAATGGCTTTGGCAAGAGAAAAAAGTTTCTGTCTCATTTTTTCGTCGGGGCGGAGTACATGATCGTAAGTTTTGGAAAAACATTCGGTCAGATCACAAAGCGAAGAGGATTCGTTGGTTAAAAATTCAGGAGAAATATATAAAATGATCCGTTCGCAGCAATTTTTAGGATCAAATTCCGGACGATGCACATATTGACAGCCGATCAGTACGATATCACCGGATTTTAAAGAGTAGCGTTTTCCTTCGATAAAATAAGAACCGCTGCCGGAAACAAGAAACAGCAGTTTATAAAATTCATGATAGTGATAGTCGATCTCCGCAGTTCCCTGATCTTTGATATGAAATAGTTTAAAATCTTCCAGCAGATAGCCTTTTTTGGAATAGTTCTCGTTCATAAAATACCTCAAACAGCACTTTTTGCAAATATCATAGCATAGAATGCATTTTCTATGCAAGAAATGCGTTGTAGAATAAAGGCAACATAAAAATCAGTGAGAAGACATCACAAAGATCATGTAAGGAGGGAAACATGAAAAAGATTTTAAAAAGTTATGGATTCATCATCTGCATGCTGGCAGGGATCATTGCAGGATGTATCGTCGGAGCAGTCTGGCCGGGAGCGACCTGTCTGGAACCGTTAGGAACGGTATTTATCAATTTAATGTTCTGTATCGTAGTACCGATGGTATTTTGTTCGATCTCATCAGCCATTGCGAACATGCAGAGTGCAAAACGTGCAGGAAAGATCATGGGTGTGACCATTACGACATTTTGTGTAACTGCGGGAATCGCAGCACTGCTCATGTATATCGTAGTACGTGTGATCCCGATCGTAGGCGGTACTTATGAAGTAGTAGAAGGCGAGATTGGTGAGACTTTGGGATTGGCCGATATGATCATCAACTTTTTTACAAAACCGGATTTTTCAGAGTTATGGAGCCGTAAAGCGATCCTTCCTCTGATCGTATTTGCCGTATTGTTCGGATTTGGGATCCAGCTTTCCGGCGGACCGGAAACAAAAACAGCAAAACTTTTAGAAGACGTGACCAACTGTATCATGAATACGGTAAAGATCGTTACTTATTACGCACCGATCGGATTTTTTGGATTTTTTGCAACATTGGTCGCTACTTACGGACCGGAGCTGATCGGCGATTACAGCCGTACCCTGATCATTTATTATGCAATGTGTTTCCTTTATATGTTTCTCTTCTTCCCGATCTACGCAAAGATCGGCGGCGGAAAAGGAGCTGCAAAGGTTATGTTTGCTCATTTGTTTAAACCGGCGGCAGTTGCTTTTGGAACCTGTTCCAGTGTTGCAGCTATTCCGACCAATATGGAGACAGCAAAAGAAACAGGCATTTCTGAAGAAGTGTCCAATATCGTGCTTCCGTTAGGAGCTACCATGCATATGGACGGATCAGCAATGTCTGCCATCATTAAAGTTGCATTTTTATTTGGGATTTTTGGTCAGGATTTTTCAACAGGACGTGCGGTTCTGGCAATCGTGATCGCGATCTTTTCTTCAGTTGCCATGTCAGGGATCCCTGGCGGAGGCGGTACCGGAGAACTGGTATTATGTACCATTTTCTTCCCGGAACAGCTGGCGGTGGCATATCCGATCGCATTAGCACTTGGAAATCTGGTAGATCCTCCTGCAACCATGGTCAATGCGGCAGGTGACTATGTAGTCAGCTATATCGTAGAACGCTTTGTCAACGGCAAAGACTGGATGCAGAAGGTTTCAGTAAAGAAAGATTAAAAATTAATGCTGGTCTTTCAGCAGATCTCTGATCTCAGTTAAGAGTTTGATATCTTCCGGTACAGCCGGAGCTTCCACAGGTTTTTCCTCTTCTTTTTTCTTAAAGCTGTTAAAAAACTTTACGATGAGGAAGAGGACAAATGCTGTGATGAGGAAGTTGATCACAGCCTGAACGAACGTACCGATCTGGATATTTGCAGAACCAACGGTAAATCCGATCTCAGAAAAATCGATTCCGCCGATAAAGATGCCTAAGATCGGTGTCAGGATACATTCATTCAGTGCGGTAACGATCGCTGTAAAAGCAGAACCGACCATGAGACCAACAGCCATACTGACTACATCGCCCTTGGAAATAAATTCTTTAAATTCACTAAAAAATTTCTTCATTTCACTTCTCCTTTTGTTTGATACGCATTTAGATGCGGACACATCTGCCAGAATTCAGTATAATCAATTTTCAAATACTTGTAAAGAACCAGCCATTTTTAATGAT
>CAZWLV010000215.1:0-2943 GCA_964634715.1 uncultured Lachnoclostridium sp.
AAAGACAATGGAAAACAACCCTGTTGTTACGACAAAACGAAATGAAAGCAAGACTATTGTGGAAGAAAGGCTTTTCTGCTAATATAGTTTTACAGAGTCGACGCCGTAAAAAAGATGTGAATGGAGACATCGATTATGATGGATGTAAAAAATTTGAACATATGAAAAGCAGAAGAGAAAAAGAAAGTGACAATTATAAAGTCTGCCAAAAAATATGGGACAGAAAAATTGAAGAAATTCATTTGGCTAGTTTTGCTTTTACGAAGTTAAAAGCCTGTGGAATTAATAAAATTGGTGATCTGTATGCAACTAATCCAAAGAACAAACCTAGATGGTATGCAGTTAGAGAATTGTTTGAAAAGATTCCGAGTTGCCGATAGAAGGAGAGAAAAACTTATGAGTAAAATTGAGGATTTGAGTTTTAGAAAGTTGGCTGGAAATTATGTTTTACTTACGAATATTCCTATGGAAAGATTTCAATTATACAATTCAGAGTTTCAGTGTCTGGAAGGCGACAATGCTTTGCTGACATATGGTTATATAGACCATCAAGCAGGTTTATCTTTTGAAATTTTGTGCTTTGCAAAATATATTCCTGAAAAGAGAATTGAGCTTCGTCCTGGTAATTCAAAGATCAGTTTTAAAATTCGCTATGACGGAATGGTGGGGGATATTGTGGTTTTGCCTTATGACATTTCAATGGCAGAATTTCATAACAAAGTGAAAATGGTTTCAGACGGATATCGTTATAGTGATGACGTTGAGGAGATAAGAAAATATGATTTAATTGATTCAGATAGACATCCACAATTTCCAGATGATGTAGGTGCATTGCTTTTTAAAGAAGGAGTTCAGATGGAAAAAGTTTGGGTGCGAACATCAGCCATTATTAACGGAAAGATTGCGGGATATTTACTGAATCAACCTCATTCACCAAAGTTTGATCTAAAACGTGGAGACATGGTGACGCTGGTATCTGTACCAACGAAGGAAGGAAGATTTACTGTGGTGGAAATACCGGATATTTATTCTTAGGAGAGATTGAAAATGCCATTTAAAATAGTAAGAAATGACTTAACCAAAATGCAGGTAGATGTGATAGTGAATACCGCTAATAAAAAACCAATTTATTCTTCTGGAACTGATACTGCTGTTTATAAAGCAGCAGGAGAGGAAGAACTTTTGAATGAAAGAAGAAAGATTGGCTTTATGAATGAAGGAGAAGTTGCCATTACTCCGGGCTTTAAACTTCCGGCTAAATATATCATTCACGCTGTCAGCCCTTACTATATCGATGGCACTTTTGATGAAGAGAAGAAGTTGCGTGATTGCTATAGAAAAAGTTTACAATTAGCAGAAAAATATGAATGTAAGAGCATAGCATTTCCTTTGATTGCAACGGGGAGTTTTGGGTACCCGAAAGAGGAAGGAATGAGAATCGCATTGGATGAAATCAATGCATTTCTGATGAAGCAGGATATGCTGATTTATTTGGTGGTGTTTGATACAAAGGCTACACAACTTGGATTGAATTTATACCCGGATTTGGAAGCATATATTGATCATAATTATGTATGTGACAAAAGGGAAGAAGAATATGGAGATCGATATTTTGGAACAGTAAGAAAAGACGATCCAGGATATGATGCTTATCGGAGACAACGAGATGATTTAGAGAAAAAGTTAAAACGTGTTCCGCATAAAATGCAAATTAAGGATTTGGCAATTGAAATAGATGAGTGTATAAAGATCGAATCTAAATGTGATTCAAGTCTTATGCTGGATGATGACTATTTTGATTCGTTGGAAAAAAATGAGTCTGCGTTAGAGGAAAGAATGAGGCATATGACAGATACATTTCAGGAGTATCTGATGTATCTTATCGATTCCAGAAATCTTAGTAATGCGGAAGTGTATAAAAGAGCAATCGTGACGAAACAATTGTTTTCAAAGATTAAATTGAATCCAAATTATCATCCGGATAAATCGACTGCAATGAGACTTTGTGTGGGTGCAAAACTTAATCTGGATGAGACAAAAGACTTGCTGGCACGAGCAGGTTATGCATTGTCTCCATGCGATAAGAGAGATATTATTTTCTCATTTTTTATTGAACGAAATATATTCGATATGATTGAAATTGACATAGCATTGGAAGAACATGGGTTGCCATGTTTTATATAGTTTTCAGGTCGCTTCCGTGGTGACCTGAATTTTTTTCTTGTGTGCTATAGTTATCCCAGAAACAAAAAAGAAGGCAAACGGAGGTAACGGTAATGAGAAAAGGATTAACGGAAATTGTTTTTATTTTAGACAGGAGTGGATCAATGAGTGGTTTAGAGGCGGATACCATCGGCGGATTCAATTCATTGCTTAGGAAACAAAAAGCAGAAGAGGGAGAGGCGTTCGTATCTACTATTCTCTTTGATGACAGACAAGAAGTGTTACATGATCGAGTAGATATTCAAAAAATTAATCCAATGAGCGATGAAGAATATTATGTTCGTGGGTGTACTGCTTTACTGGATGCAGTTGGTGGCGCAATTCATCACATCGGAAATGTTCATAAGTATGCAAGAGAAGAAGATAGACCAGAGAAAACGCTTTTTATCATCACAACAGATGGTATGGAAAATTCCAGCAGACGGTATACTTATGAAAAAGTAAAACAAATGGTAGAGCGACAGAAAGAAAAGTATGGATGGGAGTTTTTGTTTCTTGGTGCTAATATTGATGCAATTGATGTTGCTGGAAGATTTGGTATCAAAGCAGATCGAGCAGTGAATTATGAATGTGATGCAAGAGGTACAGAAGTGAACTATCGTGCACTTAGCAAGGCAGTGAGCCGTGTTAGAAATTGCAAGGTCGAGAAAATGAATGAAGCACTAAGCTGTGAATGGAAAAAAGAAATTGAAGCTGATTACAAAGCAAGACACAGACGAT
>CAZWLV010000216.1:0-2940 GCA_964634715.1 uncultured Lachnoclostridium sp.
TTTTCTCTTTTCACAGACTTCCTGTGTCATCCTCACCTGTTCCCGAATCTTTTCACAGACATACACCGGTACACCGTCAAAACGCCCTGTCTCGGTAAGACACATTGCGGCACATGCACCGCATAATTCTTTGTATTCACAAGTACCGCATTCCGGCGGCATATGGATCTTCGCTGTTTCTTCTCTTAACTTTTTCCATGCCGTTTCAAATCCATCTTCCAGCAAATCAACTTCCGGAGTTGTCATCATTCCGCATGGAAGCATTTTTCCGTCCCACGTTACCCAGAAACTGCTGCTGCCTGCACGACAGCTAATCCCTTCTCCGGCTTCTGCAGGACATCCTTCTTTATGCTCGTTGATCCGTTTGAGCATATTTCCTGCACGCATACGAAACTCCTCGTCATCCAGACGCAGTTCATCCCATTTGACGGAACATCCGGCAGCTTCCGCAGGTGACAGACGATTTCCGCATCCAAACTGTTCGCCGTTTTTGCGTACAGAAGGAAACATATAGCTGGTCGCACGTACATTGACATCCAACTCTAATGCATCTGCATAAATCCGTTCCAGTTCATTCCTATTATACGGCGTGATCGACAGGTTCAGGCTCACGTCCACACCGGCACTTCGCAGGGCACGGATATTGGCTTTTACCTGATCGTATACCGGACGGCCGCACATTTTCTCATAAGCATCATTACTGCCCCCATAAAGAGAAATATTAAAGCGTGTCGGCGGTTCTTTTAAGAATTTTTCCAAAATCTCTCCCTGAAGCATCGAACCGTTGCTGTTAATGGAGATCATCAGCCCCATTTCTTTCATTCCATTGTAAATTTCAAAAAAATCTTTTCTGACCAAAGGCTCTCCTCCGGTCAGCAGTGCAAACACCATTCCCTGATCTTTCGCATCTTCTGCGATCTTCAGCCATTGTGCTGCACTTAACTCTTTGCCGGAAGCCTTTACCTGTTCTTCACTTAAATGCACATAACACATCGGGCAATTAAAATTGCATCGGGCTGTCAGTTCAAAGTTTCCCGCGATCGGAAGTCCCAGTTTTCGCCCTTTTGCATGCAGATATGTGGAAATATATGGTTCCGTACTGGTCTTCATCTTATTCTTTTCCATAAAATCTTCTCCGTATCTTTCTCCTTATCAGCTTTTCAGCATCTTTTCCAGTGCATTGACCGCAGATTCATCCGGCGTACAGGCAAGCCGATAAACCGGCACCCGACCAAGTACCTGCTGCAATACACCGGATATTTTTTCAACATTTTCCGTATTCCATGTATTCAGGCTGATGCCTTCCCAGATCTTACGAAATGCTCCTGCACCTGTAAAAGATCCGATCGTCGTAGTTTCTGCCTGCTCTAAACAAACGATGGCTTCCAAAGGCAGTGTACGGTTTTTACAATGCTTAGAACTTCCTGAAAACGGAATCCCTGCTGCCAGTACCTCGCCATTTGCCACACGCACCACCGCACGGTCACCATTGATAATATCTGCACCCCGAAATTCCTGCCATAAATCTGCCTGTGTCGATTTCCCTGTTTCAGACGGAGCCGTAAAAAGAATGGCTTTCCCCTGCCACTCAATATAAGACGCATGCAGGATAAATCCTCCTGCTTCCGCCACCAGATGCTCTGCCCCAATGGAAGTCAGCACCGTATTGACACCGATCTTATCTCCCAAACTGTCTGCCTTTAACTGCACTTCATGTTTTTTCCCATGATGTTCCGCACGGATATAAGCAGGTTTCCAATCCTTTAAAACCGTTCCGATATACCGCACATTTCCCTGCGAATATACCCTATAATCCGGAAAAACCGCCAGTGGTTCTCCTTCCGGAGCTTTTAAATGATCCGTAACTGTAAAGCAAAACTCATGCAATGACGCCAGCTCTGCTTTTTGGAAATCCTGAAACTTTGTTACACGAAACGGAGCCAGACAGCGATCGTCTCCATACATTCGGTCATCCGGCATAGAGATCACCAGATCGACTCCCGCAAAATGATAATATTTTTCCATTATTCCTGCTCCATGATTGTAAGAAACATGACACGGGTATCAGAAACTGAAAAATGATCTGACATCACCTGTTTTACTTCACCGGCTTTCAGACCGCCTTCGATCTTTCCCCGGAACGTAATCCCGCCATAAAGCATTTCTTCATTTCCATCTTTAAAATAAACCGTAATATCACCCTGTATATCATTTTCTGAAATATTTGTAATATTAAAACCGCCATCTAACGGCTGGATCTTTAACTGATCCTCGTACAACTCTAATGGTTCTGTAAAAAAGACAGTATTTGCAGCAGACGCTTCTGTATAACCGCTGATCTCATTTTCCGAATATTCTTTTCTCTCAGCTTCCAAAACCATCATCTGCTCTCCCGGATCCAACGTTGAAAATTTAAACAGAGCATCGCCGGATTCCCCTGAAAGCGTAATCTCAGCATATTGGAGAACACGATCACCTGTATTGGCAACCACGATCATCAGAACATCAGAAACTTCTTCGTCAGAACCGTCCTCCATATACGCACCGGAATAACTTCCGATCGATACGATCTCCAGATCTCCTTCCAATGCAAACGCTGCTTCCTGCACGTCCTCACAGGAATCCTGAAAGAAATCACTCTTTCCGTCCAATTCTTTCTCAACTACGTTTTCCTGACGAGTGCTATGCATAAAAACAAACACAACGATCAGTAAAATCACAAGTAACAGCCCCACCAGAAATCCTTTTTTCTTATTTTTATCTGACGGACAATCTTTTTTTATCTCTTTTCTTTGCATAAAAATATTTATGATCCGATCCAATCTAACAAAGGATCAGATTTTCCTTTCTCCCGAATGTTTCAGGAATCTGCCCTTATCACACAGCATCACATAAGTTCAAAAGAAGACTACACCATAAAATGATGCAGTCTTCTAAAAA
>CAZWLV010000217.1:0-2906 GCA_964634715.1 uncultured Lachnoclostridium sp.
GTTGTCAAAAAAATCACAAGATGTTACACTTATCATCAGGTGATTTAATATGAAATTATATTTGATAAGACATGGTGAAACAGACTGGAATACAGTCAAAAGACTTCAGGGAGCTACTGATATCCCTTTAAATGAAAATGGAGAATATTTGGCAAAGATAACCGGTGAAGGAATGAAAGAGATTTCTTTCGATCTGATCTTTACCAGTCCTTTAAAACGTGCATACCGTACGGCAGAGCTGATCAGAGGAGAACGAAAAATTCCGATCGTGCCGGAGGAACGTATCAGAGAGATCTGTTTTGGTGATTATGAAGGAATGGTAAGCGGAGCGGAAGGATATAACATTCCGGATCCGGATTTTAAATTCTTTTTTACAAAAACAGAAGCGTATAAAACGCCGCCAAATGGAGAATCTGTTGAATCTCTGCTGAGCAGGACAGGAGATTTTTTAGAAGAATTGAAAAATCGGAAAGATCTTCAGGATCAGACAATCCTGATCTCTTCCCATGGGGCTGCGGTAAGGGCTATTTTGTGCAATATCGAGCATTGTGACATGGCACATTTCTGGGGAAAAGGTGTTCATAAAAACTGTGGGGTTTCCTGCGTGGAACTAACAGATGGAGAATATCATATTCTTTGGGAAAATCAGATTTATTATGGATGAGGTGAGAAAGTTTGCGTTCAGAAGAAAAATCAGTAAAAAATAGTGTAGGCAGGCTGTTGATCGTTGCAGTTTCCCTGCTTTTGCAGGTGGGCTGGGTGTTACTGCAGATTTACAGGCTGAATGCGTATTCGGTGTATATCTCTCTTTTTACCAGTGTTTTAACGCTGGTCATTGTTTTGTGGCTTTATAATCAGAGAATGCCGATGGGGTTTAAGCTTTTATGGATCATGGTGATCTTGTCTTTTCCGGTACTGGGACTGACTCTTTATCTGCTTTTGGGGCGTTCCGGAGTTACCAGAGGAATGAGAAAACGTCTGGAAGGCATCGGAGATGCCATGGCACATCATCTGGTGCAGAAAGAAGATGTCATGGAAAAACTGAGAAAAGATGATGTTGCGATCGCCAATCAGATGAATTATGTCAGCCGTTATGGAAAATTTCCGGTATATCAGAATACAGATGTGGTCTTTTATAAAGATGCATCAGAAGGACTGGAAGCACAGCTGGAAGAATTGGAAAAAGCAGAGAAATTTATTTTTATGGAATATCATGCCATTGAAGATGCAGTCAGTTTTGGAAGGATGAAGGAAATCCTGGCAAGAAAGGCACAAAATGGTGTCGATGTAAGAGTCCTTTATGATGATGTGGGAAGTATCGGTTTTATTAATTCCCGTTTTATCAAAGAGATGAATGCACTGGGGATTCAGTGCCGTGTGTTTAATCCATTGGTTCCGGTGGTAAATATTTTTATGAACAATCGTGACCATCGTAAGATTACGGTCATTGATGGAAAAGTCGGTTTTACAGGCGGTTATAATCTGGCAGATAAATATTTTAATCTGGAACATCCTTATGGTCACTGGAAAGATGCCGGGATCAAGATGACCGGAGAAGCCGTAAGAAATCTCACCTTCATGTTTTTGGAAATGTGGAATGGGATGTCCCGTGAATCACTGGAAGATACGGACGGCTTTTTTGCGGAAAATACATATACAGCGAAAGAAAACTGCTACATTCAGCCTTATGCAGATACCCCTCTGGACAATGAAAGAGTGGGCGAAAATGTTTACATGAATGTAGTAAAAATGGCAAAGGAATACGTTTATTTTACGACTCCGTATCTGATCATCAGTGAAGAACTGGAACGGGAACTTACCATGGCGGTAAAACGAGGCGTAGATGTCAGGATCATCACTCCGGGGATTCCGGATAAAAAGGCGGTATTTGAAGTGACTCGTTCGTATTATGAAGAACTGGTCAAGGCAGGTGTCCGCATTTACGAATATACGCCCGGCTTTATCCATGCGAAAGAATGTATCTGTGATGATAAGGTTGCAGTGATCGGAACCATTAATCTGGATTACCGCAGTTTGTATCTGCATTTTGAGAATGGTGTGCTGATGTACCATTGTCAGGCTGTGAAGGATATGAGAAAAGATTATGAAGAGACACTGGCTGTTTCGAAGGAAGTGACAGAAGAATACCGGCATAAACATCCGATGAAAATACGCATTAAAAGGGGATTGTTAAGAGTATTTGCACCGCTTTTGTAGCAGGTGCTTTTACATTCTGGTATTTTAATACTTGCAATCTGTTACGATTAGTGATAGCTTATATAGTACAGTGTAAGGAGAAAAAACACTAGATATTGTTTTTAGAGGGGGATGCATATGATAGATCATCAGATTTCCTGCCCGGAGATCATCAAGAAAAGAAACGGCTCGCCGGTTCCTTTTGATGTGAAAAAGATCCGTGCAGCGATTCGTAAGGCAAATGATGCGGCACAGGTAGAAGCCATTGCACCGTATCAGTTTGAAAAACTTGTGGAAGAGGTCGTGGCAGCGATTCCGGAAGATCAGGTGCCGACGGTGGAACAGATTCAGGATCTGGTAGAAGAAACGCTGATCGCTTATGGGTTTGCGAAAACTGCAAAAGCCTATATTTTATATCGTGCCGAACATACAAAGGTTCGTAAAACAGAAAAGGATCTGGTTAATATTTACCGGGAACTGACATTTTCCAGTGCAGCTGATGCGGATATCAAACGTGAAAATGCTAATATTGATGCAGATACTTCGATGGGTACCATGTTGAAATATGGTTCCGAAGGGGCAAATTATTTTGTAGATAATTATATTTTACCGAAAGATATTGCGGCAGCACATATCAATGGTGATATCCATATCCATGATAAAGATTTCTATATGCTGACAGAAACCTGCTGTCAGATCGATCTGGTAAA